>NZ_JBIVMX010000019.1:0-39132 GCF_044753305.1 Pseudomonas sp. NPDC088429
AGCACGCACAAGGCATTCAGGTGGCTCGCCGCACCCTCGCCAAGTACCGCGAATCCCTCGGGATCGCGCCTTCGAGCGAACGCAAGCGGTTGATGTAAGCCACGTTACAGCGTTCCAGTGGCAGGCTATCCAGCCTGCCGCTTTATGCACTGGCAACGAAGGAGAAGCTGTATGCAAGTCAACATCAGTGGACACCAACTGGAAGTGACCCAACCTCTGCGTTCCTACATCGAGGAAAAACTCCAACGACTGGAGCGACATTTCGACAAGATCACCAACGTGCAAGTCACGATGTGTGTCGAAAAGCTGAAGCAGAAAATCGAAGCCACCTTGCATATTCCCGGCAGCGAAGTGGTCGCCAACGCAGAAGATACTGATATGTATGCTGCGATCGACTCACTGACCGACAAGCTGGATCGCCAACTCAAAAAGCATAAGGAAAAGACCCAGAGCCTCCTCCAGGGCGCGACCGGTCGATAACCCCCCATTCCATGATCCGACTTGAAAGTATCCTGACCCCCGGCCGTTCCCTCGTGAACGTGCCGGGCGGCAGTAAAAAGAAAGCCCTCGAACAAATTGCCAACCTGATCGCCCGCGAAGTGCCGGATCTGGAGATGCAAGATGTCTTCGAGGCTCTGATTGCCCGTGAAAAACTCGGCTCGACCGGTTTTGGCAACGGCATCGCCATTCCCCATTGCCGCCTGAAAGGTTGTGTAACGCCAATCAGCGCGTTGATGCACCTTCAAGCCCCTATCGATTTCGACGCCATCGACGGCGCGCCGGTTGACCTGCTGTTTGTTCTGCTGGTCCCGGAAGCCGCCACCGATGCGCACCTGGAATTACTGCGCCAGATCGCCAGCATGCTGGATCGCAAGGATGTGCGCGATAAACTGCGCAGCGCTCCGAGCAACGAAGCCTTGTACCAGGTCGTACTGGACGAGCAAAACGGGCAGTAATCATGCGTTTGATCATCGTCAGTGGCCGTTCCGGCTCGGGTAAAAGCACCGCACTGGATGTCCTTGAGGACAACGGTTATTACTGCATCGACAACCTGCCGGCGGGTTTACTGCCGGAACTGGCCGAACGCGCGCTGATTCACACCGAGCTGGCGCAACCGCTGGTCGCCGTGTCGATCGATGCGCGCAACTTGCCCAGCCATCTGACGCGTTTTCCGGAACTGCTTGAAGATGCGCGCGCCAAGCACATCCAGTGCGATGTTCTGTATCTGGATGCTGATGAAGAAACCCTGCTCAAGCGTTTTTCCGAAACCCGCCGCCGCCACCCGCTGAGCAATGCCAACCGTTCGCTGGCCGAGGCGATTCAGGATGAAACCGCCCTGCTCGGCCCGATCGCCGACCTGGCTGATCTGAAGATCAACACCACCAATCTGAACCTGTACCAGTTGCGCGACACCATCAAGCTGCGTCTGCTGAATCAGCCTGAGCCGGGCACGGCGTATCTGGTTGAGTCATTCGGCTTCAAGCGCGGTATGCCGGTGGATGCCGATCTGGTTTTTGATGTGCGCTGCCTGCCCAACCCGTACTGGAAGCCGGAACTGCGTGCGCAATCAGGGCTCGATGCGCCGGTGGCCGAATATCTGGCAGCGCAGCCTGACGTCGAAGAAATGTTTCAGGACATCTTCACCTACCTGCACAAATGGCTGCCGCGCTTCGCAGCGAGCAACCGCGCCTACGTCACGATTGCCATTGGCTGCACCGGCGGGCATCACCGCTCCGTCTACCTGACCGAACGTCTGGGTCAGGCCCTGCAGAAAACCCTGAAGAACGTCCAGGTTCGCCACCGCGACCTCACTTAAAGGATTCACACCGCGATGCCTGCTCTGGAAATCGAAATCATCAACAAACTGGGCCTGCATGCCCGCGCATCGGCCAAGTTCGTTGGCGTGGCCGGGCAGTATCCGGATTGCACGATCAGAGTGGGTCGCACGCCGGAGACCACGGTTGATGGCAAAAGCATCATGGCGATGATGATGCTGGCGGCTGGCAAGGGCACCAAGATCTATTTGAGTACTGAAGGGCATCAGGAACAGGAAGCGCTGGATGCGCTGGTGGCATTGATCAACAACTACTTCGATGAAGGTGGCTGACCGCCAAAGTCAAAAGATCGCAGCCTTCGGCAGCTCCTACATTGGAAGGGGCAATTACGGTTACCCGCGGCGCACATAATCCCTGTAGGAGCTGCCGCAGGCTGCGATCTTTTGATCTGCTTCAACCCAACGCCGTATCCATCACCATCATCAAACAAAACCCGCTCAACAAGCCAAGACTGGCCAGTTTGTCATGACCATTGCGTCGCGACTCGGGGATCACTTCGTGGGTCACCACCAGCAGCATCGCCCCCGCCGCCAGCGCCAACCCTAACGGCAACAACACCTGCGCAAGACTGACCAGCCACGCGCACAACAGCGCAAACACCGGTTCAACCAGTCCAGACGCCGCGCCGATCAAAAACGCTTTGACCCGCGACATCCCCGCCCCGGCCAATACCAACGCAATCACCAGACCTTCCGGAACATCCTGCAACGCGATGCCCATGGCCAGGCTGTCCGCGTCCGGCATGCCGCCACCGGCAGACACACCGACGGCCATGCCTTCAGGGATGTTATGGGCAATGATGGCGAACACGAACAACCAGATCCGTGGCGGAATCACCGGGCGATCGACAGTGCCGACGAGCATTTCCGGGGACGCGCCCGAGACTTTGAGATCAACCAGATACAACCCGAACGCACCGAGCATGATGCCAAAGCAGATCAGGCCACTGGCGCCCCACGGCGTCAGGCCAAGACTCTCAGCAGCGGCGATGCCCGGCACGATCAGCGAAAACGCGGTCGCCGCCAGCATCACCCCGGCACCAAACCCCAGCAACGTATCGCTGAGTGCCTGCGGCATGCGCCGAATCACCAGCACCGGAACAGCGCCAAGCGCGGTGCCGAGCGCGCAGATCGCACCGCCCTGCAACGCCCGCAACAGCCTCGGTTCCAGATTCAGCCACGCCAGTCCGTGGGCAACCAGCAAGGTCATGCCCGCCAACAGCAATAGCGATCCCACTGCGTAACGAAACATACGCCCACTTCCGATCGCCAGTGTTTCAGTGCCCATAGTCAGCCTTGGATTGTTTTTATAGATGACTTAAACCAGTGCGGCCTGATAGCGCGCAGCAACTTCCGGCCAATTGATCACGTTGTAGAACGCATTGATGTATTCCGGGCGACGGTTCTGGTAGCGCAGGTAGTAGGCGTGTTCCCAGACGTCGAGACCGAGAATCGGCGTGTTGCCGTTCATCAACGGGCTGTCCTGGTTGCCGCTGCTTTCCACGATCAGTTTTTTCTCCGGGGTCACGCTGAGCCAGGCCCAGCCACTGCCGAAACGGGTCAGCGCGGCTTTGGTGAAGGCTTCCTTGAAGCTGTCGAGACCGCCCAATTGCTCATCGATGGCTTTGGCCAGCGCGCCGTCCGGTTTGCCGCCACCGCTTGGCACCATCACTTCCCAGAACAGCGAGTGGTTGGCGTGGCCGCCGCCCTGATTTATCACCGCCGCACGGAGTTTTTCCGGCAGATCCTTAACGCTGGCGACCAGTTTTTCCACCGGCCACTCGGCGTATTCAGTGCCTTCTACCGCCGCGTTGAGGTTGTTGATGTAGGTCTGGTGATGTTTGGTGTAGTGAATCTCCATGGTCTGCGCATCGATGTGCGGTTCGAGGGCGTCGTAGGCGTAAGGCAAGGCAGGCAAGGTAAAAGCCATTTCAATGGACTCCATGGTGATGTGGGGCAGGCGCGCGGCGCGCATTGCCGGTATCCGGGTGCAGCAGGCGTTGAGTGCGCGGGTATTCGCCGTGTTCGCTGATGAAATTCAGCAGCTCGACATAGGTTTTGCTGCTCTGGCGCAGCGCCGCTTCACGCAATGCCAGGCGCTGGCGTTCGTCCTGCATGGTCTGCAGCAGCCGTTGGTGGATGGCGCAGAGGTATTCGGCGCTCTCCTCCGGTTGATTCAGGCGCAGGTGTAAATCCGCGAGGTTGTGGTGCGAGATGACGCAAGCCGCCACCGCTTCGTCGGCGTCCGCCCAGCGTTCGAACAACACTTGCGCCAGGGCGAGGGCTTGCAGGTAAGCCTCACGGGCGTCGATCAGTTCGCCCAGCATGAAGCAGCGATTGGCCCGTTCGATCGTGCGTTTCCAGTGCTCCATGGTGAGCCTCCAAAGCGGTTGCGGGGTTTACACGCCGCCGGCGGTGAGTTTCTCGGGATTGAGTAACTCTTCCAGTTGGCTGCGTGACAGATCGGTATGTTCCAGGGCGACGTCGATCACCGGACGGCCTTCTTTGTAAGCCTGCTTGGCGATTTCGGCGGCTTTCTGGTAACCGATGATCGGGTTGAGTGCGGTGACCAGAATCGGGTTGCGCGACAACGCTTCTTTCAAGCGCGATTCGTTGACCTTGAAGCTGGCGATGGCTTTGTCGCCGAGCAGGCGGCTGGAATTGGCCAGCAATTCGATGCTGCTCAACAGGTTCTGCGCGATGATCGGCAGCATCACGTTCAATTCGAAGTTGCCCGACTGGCCGGCGATGGTGATCACCGAATCGTTGCCGATCACCTGCGCGGCGACCATGGCGGTGGCTTCCGGAATCACCGGATTGACCTTGCCCGGCATGATCGACGAGCCCGGTTGCAGAGCTTCCAGTTCGATTTCACCGAGGCCGGCGAGCGGGCCGGAGTTCATCCAGCGCAGGTCATTGGCGACTTTCATCAAAGTGACGGCGATGGCTTTGAGTTGGCCGGAGACGGCGACAGCGGTGTCTTGCGAGCCGATCAGCGCGAACAAGTCTTTGCCCGGGGTGAATTGCACGTCGGTCAATTGGCTCAACTGGCGGCTGAAACGCGCGGCGAACTCAGGGTGCGCGTTGATCCCGGTGCCGACCGCTGTGCCGCCCTGCGCGAGGGATTGCAGGCTCGGCAACAAATCCTGCAGATGAGCGATGTTGGCCTTGAGCTGCTGCGCCCAGCCGTTGAGCACCTGGCTCATGCGTACCGGCATCGCGTCCATCAAATGCGTGCGACCGGTTTTAACGTGGTGATGCACTTGCCCGGCTTTGTGTTCGATCACTTGCACCAGGTGCAGCAGCGCCGGCAGCAGTTGTTCGTGCAGGGCCAGCGCGGCGCTGACGTGGATGGTGGTCGGAATGATGTCGTTGCTGCTCTGGCCGCAGTTGACGTGATCGTTGGCGTTGACCGGCTCGCCGAGCAGGCGACTGGCGAGGGTGGCAATCACTTCATTGGCGTTCATGTTGGAGCTGGTGCCGGAACCGGTCTGGAAGATATCCACCGGGAAATGCTGCATGAAGTCGCCTTCGAGCAGGCCTTGCGCGGCGTCGCTGATGGCTTTGCCTTGAGCGGCGCTGATCTGCTTCAGCTCAACGTTGGCGCGGGCGGCGGCGGCTTTGGCGAGGATCAGCGCGCGAATGAATTGCGTCGGCATCGGTTTGCCGCTGATCGGGAAGTTATCCACTGCGCGCTGGGTTTGCGCGCCGTAGAGAGCGTCCACCGGCACCTGCAGTTCGCCCATGCTGTCGCGCTCAATACGTGTCTTGGTCATCTGAAAATCCTTGCACCAGTTCAATAAGAGGAATCGAAGGAAGCAGTTCGCAGGTGGCGAGCTGCCAGGTGTAGCGTTGCCAGCGCTTGAGCCGGCATTTGCACAGGGACAGGCGCTCCATTTCACGCAACGGGCGCCAGGCTTGATCGAGACAGAGGCTGCGCCAGTGCCACGGCAGCGCGATGTCGGTGGCCGTGTCGAGCAGCAAACGGAAGGAGGTTTCGGCGACCGTCCAGGGTGAGGTCGCGGTGCAACAAGACAGGTACCGGCCTTCGGCGAGGTAGTGTTCGATCAGGCGCGGTTCGTCAGGATCCATTGCGCAACGGATCTGGCGACTCATCCAGCGCCAGCTTTCGAGGTACGGCTGCTCGTGCAAGGCAGAACTCATGATTCGGGGCCTATCCGATAATGAGATTTATTATTAGATGATAATGAGAACCAAAACAAGAGCACCTGTGTAGGAGCTGCCGAAGGCTGCGATCTTTTGATCTTGTCTTTCAAAGCAAAATCAAAAGATCGCAGCCTTCGGCAGCTCCTACAGGGCAGGCATGAAAAAGGCGCGACATCCGGGTGGATGGCGCGCCTTTTTTTGTGACGGTTGCGGTTTAGCTGCCCGCGACGGTCATCCGTTCGATCAACACCGAACCCGTGCGAATGTTGCTGCGCAGTTCCAGGTCATTACCCACCGCGACGATCTGCTTGAACATGTCGCGCATGTTGCCGGCGATGGTCACTTCCTGCACCGCGAACTGGATTTCACCGTTCTCGACCCAGAAACCCGCCGCGCCGCGTGAATAGTCGCCGGTGACCATGTTCAAGCCATGGCCCATCAATTCGGTGACGAGCAAACCACGGCCCATGCGCTTCAACAGCGCCGCCTGGTCTTCGTCGCCATGGGTGACGAACAGGTTGTGCACGCCGCCGGCGTTAGCGGTGCTCGGCATGCCGAGTTTGCGCCCGGAATACGTGCCGAGGATGTACGAGACCAATTCGCCCTTTTCGACGAACGGTTTGGCGTACGTCGCCAGACCATCGCCGTCATAGGCCGAACTGCCCATGGCGCGCATCAGGTGTGGACGCTCATCGATGGTCAGCCATTCCGGGAACAGCTTCTGCCCCAGCGTGCCTTCGAGGAACGACGATTTGCGATACAGGCTGCCGCCGGAAATCGCCGAGAGGAAACTGCCGAACAAGCCACCTGCCAGTTCTGCGGAGAACAGCACCGGCACTTCACAGGTTGGCACCGGACGCGCGCCCAAACGGCTCGCGGCCCGCTGCGCCGCACGCTGACCAATGCTCACCGGATCCGCCAGCAGACTGCCCTGACGGCTGACGTCATACCAATAATCGCGCTGCATCTGGCCGTCGGCCTCAGCGATCATCACGCAGCTCAGGCTGTGTCGGGTCGACGCGTAACCACCAATAAAACCGTGGCTGTTGCCATAAACGCGGCAGCCTTGGTGGGTGCTGAGGGTGGTGCCATCGGCATTCTTGATCCGCGCGTCGGCATCGAACGCCGCCGCTTCGCAGATCAACGCCTTCTCGATCGCCTGTTCCGGGGTGATGTCCCATTCGTGGAACAGATCAAAATCCTTCAGATCCTTGGCCATCAGCGCGGCATCGGCCAGGCCCGAGGCTTCGTCTTCAGAGGTGTGCTTGGCAATCGCCAATGCGGCCGCGACGGTTTCGCGAATCGCTTCAGGCCCGGTGGCTGACGTGCTGGCCGAGCCTTTGCGCTGACCGACGTACAGGGTGATGCCAAACCCCTGATCGCGGTTGAATTCGACTGTTTCGACTTCGCGCTGACGCACGGACGTGGACAGGCCCTGCTCCAGCGACACCGCGACTTCACAGGCGCTGGCGCCCTGACGTTTGGCTTCGGCGATGATCTGCTCGACCTGTTCCTGCAGTGCCGGCAATGCCTGCGGGCCGACGCTTTCAACTGCACTCATGCTCATCTCCACTCAAATTCTGCTTTCGGCTGGGGCCATCGAGCGACCGGGCCGGACAAGCGGCCCCCGACTGGTTATCATGGCGGCGTTTCTTTGCGGACTGCCACCATGGTTGATTCTTACGACGACTCCCTCGATACGGGAGAAAAAAGCAAATCTCAGGTCAAACGCGAGCTGCATGCTCTGGTTGACCTTGGCGAGCGCCTTACAACACTCAAGCCTGACTTGATCGCAAAACTGCCACTGACCGACGCCATGCGCCGGGCCTTGGCCGATGCGCCCAAGCACACCGCGAATATCGCGCGGAAACGGCATTTGCAGTTCATCGGCAAACTGATGCGCGACCAGGACACTGACGCGATTCTGACCTTGCTCGATCAACTCGATGCCTCCACTCGCCAATACAACGAGCGTTTCCATAACCTGGAACGCTGGCGCGATCGCCTGATCGCGGGCGACGATGCCGTGCTGGAAAAATTCGTCGTCGAGTACCCGGACGCCGATCGCCAGCAATTGCGTTCCCTGATCCGTCAGGCTCAGCACGAGGTTGCGCAAAACAAACCTCCTGCTTCCAGCCGCAAGATCTTCAAGTACATCCGTGAGCTGGACGAGACTCAACGCGGTCTGCGTTGATCTCATCCTTGTAGGAGCTGCCGAAGGCTGCGATCTTTGCTTTTTAAAGATCAAAAGATCGCAGCCTGCGGCAGCTCCTACACACGTTTCTTATGCGCCCGTGCCACCGACGGTGATCGCATCGATTTTCAGCGTCGGCTGACCCACGCCCACCGGCACCGACTGCCCATCCTTGCCGCACGTGCCCACACCGCTGTCCAGCGCCAGATCGTTACCGACCATCGACACCCGGCTCATCGCCTCAGGGCCGTTGCCGATCAACGTCGCGCCTTTGACCGGCGCGGTGATCTTGCCGTCTTCGATCAGGTACGCCTCGCTGGTGGAGAACACAAACTTGCCGCTGGTGATGTCGACCTGACCGCCGCCGAGGTTGGCGCAGTAGATGCCCTTCTTCACCGACGCAATGATTTCCGCCGGATCGCTTTCGCCACCGAGCATGTAGGTGTTGGTCATCCGCGGCATCGGCAGGTGTGCGTAGGATTCACGACGACCATTACCGGTACGGGCCACGCCCATCAGACGCGCGTTGAGCTTGTCCTGCATGTAACCCTTGAGCACGCCGTTTTCGATCAGCGTGGTGCACTCGGTCGGCGTACCTTCGTCGTCGACACTCAGCGAACCGCGACGGCCGCTCAAGGTGCCGTCATCGACGATGGTGCAAAGCTTCGAGGCAACCATTTCGCCCATGCGCCCGCTGTAGGCCGAACTGCCCTTGCGGTTGAAATCGCCTTCCAGACCGTGGCCGACGGCTTCGTGCAACAGCACGCCAGACCAACCCGAACCCAACACCACCGGAAAAGTACCGGCCGGCGCAGGGATCGCTTCCAGATTCACCAGCGCCTGACGCAACGCTTCACGGGCGTAGCCCATGGCGCGGTCTTCGGCGAGGAAATAACGGTAGTCGGTACGCCCGCCGCCGCCATGCCCGCCGCGCTCGCGACGACCATTCTGCTCAACGATCACGCTGACGTTGAAACGCACCAAAGGGCGCACATCCGCCGCCAGACCGCCGTCGGTGGACGCGACCAGAATCCGTTCCCAGACACCGGCCATGCTCACGCTGACTTGCTGGATACGCGGATCTAGCGCGCGAGTCGCGACATCGATGCTCTTGAGCAACTCGACTTTCTCGGCGCGGCTCAGCACTTCCAGCGGGTTATCCGGCGCGTACAACTGGGCGACGTCTTGGCTGGTGAACGCCTGCACCGTGCCGTTTTGCCCGGCACGGGAGATCGAACGTGCCGCGCGAGCCGCTGCGCCGAGGGCTTCGAGGGTGATCGCGTTGCTGTAGGCGAAACCGGTTTTCTCACCGGATTGCGCGCGCACGCCAACGCCCTGATCGAGGTTGAAGCTGCCTTCCTTGACGATGCCATCTTCCAGCGCCCAGGACTCGGAGATCTGTCCCTGGAAATACAGGTCGGCGGCATCGATGCCCGGGCCGGCCAGATCGCCGAGTACGCCTTGCAGGCTCTCGATGGTCACGCCGCCCGGTGCCAACAGGTGATCACTGACTGAGGACAACAACTCGCTCATAGGTTTACGCCTTAAATTCATGTTCTGAAGCAGGTCGCTGTGCGCCCTGCGAGAAAAACCGCCGATGACGGGTCACCGGCATCCGCGCCCTGATGGACGCCTGTTCACTGCTATCGCGTTCGGCCAACAACACCGCTTCGCCTTGATCCTGTTGCGCCAGCACGCGGCCCCACGGGTCGACAATCGCCGCATGGCCAAACGTTTCACGCGGCCCCGGATGGGTTCCGCCCTGCGCTGCCGCCAACACATAACACTGGGTTTCGATGGCCCGCGCGCGAATCAGTACGTCCCAATGCGCTGCGCCGGTCACCGCGGTAAACGCCGACGGTGCGGTAATCAATTCAGCACCGGCCGCGCGCAATTCGCTGTACAGCTCCGGGAAGCGCAGGTCGTAACACACGGTCAGGCCCAATTTGCCCACCGGCGTGTCCGCCACCACCACACCACTGCCATAAGCATAGTCATCGGATTCGCGGTAACGGCCGCGATTGTCGGCGACATCGACATCGAACAGGTGCAGCTTGTCATAGCGTGCAACGATTTCGCCGTGTTCGTTGACCAGCAGCGAACAGGCATTGGCCTTCGCCGTCGGTTGATCCACCGGCGGCAACGGCAATGTGCCGGCCACTATCCATAACTTGAGGTCGCGGGCGGTCTGTTTCAACCATGGCAGGATCGGGCCGTCGCCCAATGCCTCGGCGCGGCCGATATCAGCGACGTCGCGACGGCCCATGGCGGCGAAGTTTTCCGGCAGCACCGCAAGCTTCGCGCCCCCGGCGGCAGCCTGTTCGAGCAGGCGCCGGGCCTGAGCCAGATTGGCCAGCACGTCACTCTGGCTGACCATTTGAATCACCGCAAAAGACATGGCCGCTCCTCGAAATCTGCACATATCGGTGTAGGCGCTGCCGCAGGCTGCGATCTTTTGGTCTTGAAAGATCGCAGCCTGCGGCAGCTCCTGCAGGGGGTAGTGTCTGCTAGTTAAAAAGGCTTGTCGAAAGTGATTTTCGGCTCTTTCCACGGGCCTTTGACGGTGTATTTGACGCTGGCGAAGCGCGCCACCTGGTCGCCGATCAGCTTGTCGATCAGGAACAAAGCACCGCCAATCGCCGGGGCTCCGACGATCAGCGCGGCAATCGGCAGGTTGTTGGTCACCGGCAAGGTCACCATCAACTTGGCGTCGACTTGCTCCGCAACCATGTCCAGTTTGCCGTTGAGTTCGATGTTGCTCGACGGCCCAGTGAGGCGAATCGGCTCCTTGGTGTCGTAAACACCGTTGGTCGCCACCAGCAGGCCTTTGACCCGGTCGTAGCTCAGGCCTTTGCCGAACAGGTCGGAGAAGTCCAGGCGCAAGCGACGACCAATCGAGTTGAAGTTGAGCAGACCGAACACGCGCAACGCCTGCGCGCCGCCATCCACTTCAACGAACTGACCTTTGTTCAGCGAGGCATCGAGGGTGCCGGAGAAGCGCTTGGTCGCCAGCCACGCCGGCGAGCCCGGCCAGCGGCCATCGACGTCCATGTGGAAATCTTCGCTGGTCACGCTCGGCGCATAACCCCAGCCCTTGAGCACATCGGCGAGGTTCTTGCCGCTGATCCGCCCTTTGAACCAGCTGTTGCTCGAGCCCGCCGCGCCTTCCCAGCCGCCGTTGCCCTGCAAGAGGATGCCTTTGAGGCCCATGTCGAGGCTGTTCAGGGCGATGCCTTTGGCAGTCGGGCGAATTTTCAGCGACCAGCCACCGACCAGATCCTGGCCCTGGAACAATTGATTGATGGTGATATCCAGCGCGGGAATCTTCGTCGGATCGACCGAGGCCAAAGGATCGGGGGCGTTCTCGTCGGTCTGCACATTCGGATCCGCCGCCGGCAGCTTCACGTATTGCATGTTGACCGCAATCGCTACGCCCTTGGCGTCGGGCAGGCTGGCGGTGCCTTTAGCCTGCTGACTGTCGAGGGCCAACGCCCACGCGCCAGGTTTGCGATTGAGCTGCACCGACGCCTGATCCAGCGTGGTGCCGAACGCCGTCAGCTTGCCGACTTTGATATCCGCGCTGTTGAGCAATTTGTTGGCGCTGCCGCCCGGATCCTGCCCGGCGTACTTGTTGACCAGATCCTGCCACGGCGCGACGTCCAGCTCCGACAGCACACCGCGAATGCGCAAGCCCTTGGCACCCGGCAACACCGCCTCGCCCGCCCCGAGGAACAACTCACCGCGACCGTCAGCAAAACCGCTCGATGGCGCGGCATAGGTGAAATTGGCCAGTTGATCGTAATTGACCCAATAACGCCGCTCCGGCCCTTGCAAGGTCATGCGGAACACCGTGTCGCGCCCGACATCCGCCGCCATGCCGAACGGTGCCGGCAGATCCACCGCGACGCCCTTGAGGTTGGAGCTGACCATTAATTGGCTGTCGGCGCCGTCCAGATTCAATTGCAGTTGATACGGAATCGTCCCGGATACCGGCAAAGGTTGCGTCACCGCCAGCCAGTCGGTGAGCTTCTTGACTTCGACCTGCCCGGTCGCCGCAACACGTGTTTTCAGCTTGCCCGGACTGCCGTCGGCAAAAATCTGCGCGGTCACCGGTTTGTCGAAGGCCCGTGCGCTGATGTTCTGCCCGCTGAGGCCCTTGGCGCTGTCGAAGCGGAAATCACCCTTGAGTTGGCTCAGCTCGAGCTTCGGCTCAGCGAGTTTCAACTTCGCATTGGCGGTTTTGAAATCAACGAGGACTTTCGGCTCCTCGCCTTTGCCCAGCGGCACGTCGAGTTTGAGCTTGCCACGAAGATCCCCTGAGCCTTCCCAACCGGCGAAGGTTTCGCCCGTGCCGATCGGCGCATCCTGCAGAATCTTCAAGCCATCGCCAAGACCACCGGCGAACGCGCCATCCAGCAGCAAGTGCGAGTTCTGCCCGGACGGCACATGCGGAATATTGACCGAGACATCGCTGACCTGGGTGTCGAGCAACTGACCCTTTTTCGCCAGAATGCGTACGCCGCTGTCCTCGATAAACACATCACCGCTGACCTTGCTGACATGCGGCCAGCCCGGCTGGAATGCGAGTTCAGCGTCATGCACCTTGAAGAACAGACTGATGCTGCGATCGGCTTCTTTGGCGTCCTTGCTCAGCGAGCCCTGATACTGGAAGAAACCTTCATCCACCGCGCCTTTGAGGATCGCCGTGCGCAGCCATTCGTCGAGCGCCGGGCTCAAGACTTCTGGCAGGTATTTGGCGGTGTAGCGACCGTCGCCGTCGACCAGACCGACGCGCAAGTCCATGTAGTCTTCCTGGCTGTGATCGAAATGCAGGCGGATCAGGAAGTCGCCGGCAATCTTGCCCTCTTCGCCGAGCACCTTGAGGTACGGCGCGATCAGGGTGAAACCGTCTTTATCGAGTTTCCAGGTCAGGCGCGCATTGGCCTGAATGTATTGCCACGGCTTGGCAAAAATCGGATCGAGGTGCAGGACAAAATCCTTGCTGTCCATGCGCAGTTCGCCGCCGTCGAGGTTGCCGCTGAGGCTGCCGCTGACATTTCGTGCAGCCGGGGCGCCGTGATAGGCATCGAAGCCGACCTTGTCGAGGTTGGCGGCGAAGCTGAATTTTGTGCCGTCAGTGGCCGCCGGACGGAAATCCAGCAGCACGTTGCGCAGGCCACCGGTCACTTTCAGGTGATCGACCACTTCGGCGAAACCTTTCGGTAACGGCCCGAGCGCGTTGAGCAGTGGCGTGATCGGCGTCAGATCCAGACGATCAGCCTGCAGATGCCAGAGCTCTTCCACTTTGTCGGTGGCGCGGGTCTGTTGCAGTTGGACGCGGGATTCCCAGCGGGTTTCGCCGAAATTCATCGCCAGCGAATCAAACGTCACCGCCGCGCCGTCGCCACCGTCGCGGTAGTAGGCGTTGATGGCGAGGTTGTTGATCTGGATAGGCTTGCGCTCGCCATAGGCGCCGGTGACTTGCGGCGCGTTCAAGCGAACAGAGGCGCTTTGCAGCGTGCCCTTGGCCCAATCGATCCAGACCTCACCGCCGGCCTTGATCTCGGAGAAATTCCATTGTTGGGTCAGGCGTTCGGGCAACCATTTCGCCCAATCGCTTTGCGGCAGACTGGCGTAGCCCTCGACCGTGCTGTCCTGCCATTGCTCGGGGCGCAGGCGCGTACGCAGATTGATCGCCACGGGCTGGCCGTCCGGCAGGGTCAAACGGGCATCGAGACGCTGGCGACTGGCGCCGGTTTTCAAGTTGATGCCGACATAGGTGAGGGTCATCGGCGCGTGATCCTGCGGCTGCAGGGTCACTTGGCTGTCGAGCACCGAGAGTTGCTGAATCATTTGCGAACGATTGAACAACTGCTGCGCATCCAGCGGTTGATCGCTCTGCACTGGCAGACCTTCCAGCGCCCAACTGCCGTCCTCGGCTTCCTTGAGGCTGATCTTCAGGCCATTGAGTTCCAGATGGGCAATGCGCACTTCACCGGCCAACAGGCTGGCCCAGAGATCAGGCACGGCGCGCACTTGATCCAGACGCAACGCATTGGCGCCGCTGCCGACCATCACATCGCGTGCCAACAGAATCGGGGCGAAGCCGCTCCAGTTACCTTCCAGCTCGCCGATCTGCAACGGCATGCCAAGGGCGGCGCTGGCCTTGTCTTCGATGTCAGTGCGGTATTCGGCGACCAGCGGGGTCAGCTCGCGGCCGAGGCTGACGTACAACGCCATCAACACCAGAACCAACGCGCACAGGCCCAGCCCCCAACGGGTGAGTGCGGCCAGAATGCGTGTCAGACGCTCCATGTCAGATGGCTCCCATGGCAATAAAACTGCGAAAAGCTGAGGCCAGCCGCGGTAGAAAAAATGTGACGCAGGGGATCAGAGCAGCACCACGTCGTATTGTTCCTGGGAATACATGGTTTCCACCTGGAAGCGAATGGTGCGACCGATAAACCCTTCAAGTTCGGCGACGTTACCCGATTCTTCATCGAGCAGTCGATCAACCACTTTCTGGTTCGCCAGTACGCGATAACCCTCGGCCTGATAGGCACGGGCCTCACGCAGAATCTCGCGGAAAATCTCGTAACAGATGGTTTCCGGAGTCTTCAATTTGCCACGGCCCTGGCAACTGCTGCACGGTTCGCACAGTACTTGCTCAAGACTTTCGCGGGTGCGCTTGCGGGTCATCTGCACCAGGCCCAACTCGGTGATGCCGATGATGTTGGTCTTGGCGTGATCGCGCTCCAGCTGTTTCTCCAGCGTGCGCAGCACCTGACGCTGGTGCTCTTCATCTTCCATGTCGATGAAGTCGATGATGATGATCCCGCCCAGATTGCGCAGGCGCATCTGCCGGGCAATTGCGGTGGCGGCTTCGAGGTTGGTCTTGAAAATGGTTTCTTCAAGGTTGCGATGACCGACGAACGCGCCAGTGTTGACGTCGATGGTGGTCATGGCTTCCGCCGGATCGATCACCAGATAGCCGCCGGATTTCAACGGGACTTTGCGCTCAAGGGCGCGCTGGATTTCGTCTTCAACGCCGTAGAGGTCGAAAATCGGCCGCTCGCCCGGGTAATGTTCCAGACGATCGGCGATCTCCGGCATCAGCTCGGCGACGAACTGCGTGGTTTTCTGGAAGGTTTCCCGCGAGTCGATGCGGATCTTCTCGATCTTCGGGCTGACCAGATCACGCAGCGTGCGCAAGGCCAGACCGAGGTCTTCGTAGATCACGCTCGGCGCGCCGATGGTTTTGATTTGTTCGTTGATCTGATCCCACAAACGGCGCAGATAACGAATGTCCATGAGGATTTCTTCGGCGCCAGCGCCTTCAGCCGCGGTGCGCAGGATAAAGCCGCCCGCCTCCTGAATGCCTTCTTTGGCCACACAATCGCTGACCACTTTTTTCAGGCGTTCGCGCTCGGCTTCGTCTTCGATTTTCAGGGAAATGCCGACGTGGGCGGTGCGCGGCATGTACACCAGATAGCGCGACGGGATCGACAGTTGTGTGGTCAGGCGTGCGCCTTTCGAACCGATCGGGTCTTTGGTGACTTGCACCACCAGGCTCTGGCCTTCGTGCACCAGCGCGCTGATGCTTTCAACGGAGGAGCCTTCGCGCAGGGAAATTTCCGAGGCATGAATGAACGCGGCGCGATCCAGACCGATGTCGACGAATGCTGCCTGCATGCCCGGCAGTACCCGGACGATCTTGCCTTTATAGATGTTGCCGACGATCCCGCGTTTTTGCGTGCGCTCGACATGGACTTCTTGCAGCACACCGTTTTCGACCACCGCCACGCGCGACTCCATCGGCGTGATGTTGATCAGAATCTCTTCACTCATGGCAGGATCTCGTTCAGACATTTTCACGATAATGGCCGCATCTGGTTTCGTACGACGCTCATTGCGCGCTTAGGTTTTGCCAACAGGGTATGCCGAAATGGCCCAGCAGTTCTGCGGTTTCGCAAACAGGCAACCCGACCACCGCCGAGTAACTGCCATTGAGCCCGGCGACAAACACTGCGCCGAGGCCCTGAATGCCATAGCCACCGGCCTTGTCGCGGGGTTCACCGCTGGCCCAGTAGGCCGCGGCTTCTTCACGACTGATTGGGCGGAACCGCACCAGACTGCGCACCACGCGCGACTCGCAACGCTCGTCGTCGAGTACGGCGATTGCCGTCAGCACTTCATGCTCCTTGCCGGACAACATCATCAGCATGGCGCATGCGTCGGCTTCGTCCACCGGTTTGCCGAGAATTTTACCGTCGAGCACCACAGCGGTATCCGCGCCCAGCACACAATGCTGTTCGGCGGACACGAGCGTGCGTCGCCCGGCCTCGGCTTTGCCGCGCGCCAGACGCTCGACGTAGGCCGAAGGGGATTCGTTGGTTAAAGGGGTTTCATCGATGTCCGCGCTGATGGCGGTGAACGGCACGCCGATCTGCGTGAGCAATTCACGCCGACGCGGCGAACCTGAGGCAAGGTAAAGCGACTTCATCACGACATCTCCCTGTTTAGTGCCCTGCCTCACAAATACTCTTCCCTGTTGGCGGCGTCACCGGTGCGGGCACATGCCTGATCGACTCAATTGATCTTGTAGCGGCGGCGCAATCCACGCAGAGCGAAGCTGATCCACGGCCAGAGCAAGGCGCTGACCAGTGCCGGCAATACCAGCGCCAGCGTCGGTTGACGGTTGCCGGTCAACGCGCTGAGCCACAGCTGCACGAGCTGGGCGAGGCCGAAAATCACCAGAATCACCAGGCACTGCTGCCACATCGGAAACATGCGCAAGCGCTGCTGCAACGAGAGGACGAGGAAAGTAATCAGCGTCAGGATCAAGGCGTTCTGCCCCAGCAGCGTGCCGTAGAGCACGTCTTCAGCTAGCCCCAGACAAAACGCGGTGACCATACCGACCGTTTGCGGCATGTACAGCGCCCAGAATGTCAGGAGCAGTGCCAGCCACAGCGGGCGGAGGATTTCCATGAATTGCGGCAACGGCGAAACACTGAGCAGCAGGCCGATGGCAAAGGTCAGCCAGACGATCCAGCCGTTACGCGAGGCAGTCGCTCCGACCATTATTCTTGTCTCCCGGTGGTGGCGGGCGCAGTCACCGGCGGTTTCGCCGCTGGCCGTGCAGCCGGCTGAGCGGCCGGAGGTTTACTGGCGGCGGGCGGTTTAGACGCCGCTGGCGGTTTGCTCGCAGCCGGCTTGGCCGGGGTCGCAGCGGCAGCGGCCGGTGCGGCGGGCGTTGCTGCTGGAGTCGCCGCAGCGGCGGCAGGTGGCGTGACGGTTTTCGGCACAGTGGCCGGAATCACCGGGCCACCGCCCTGCGCGTCGAGATTTTCCTGGGCTTGCGCGGCGTCATTGGCGCGCTCTTCCGGCGTGCGGGTGTCGCTGAACACCAGCAGCATGTAGCGGCTGCGATTCAGGGCTGCCGTCGGCACGGCGCGGACGATGGCGAAGGGCTGACCGGAATCGTGGATCACTTCCTTGACGGTCGCCACCGGGTAACCGGCCGGGAAACGCTGGCCGAGACCCGAACTGACCAGCAGATCGCCTTCTTTGATGTCGGCGGTGTCGGCAACGTGGCGCAATTCCAGACGTTCCGGGTTACCGGTGCCGCTGGCAATTGCGCGCAAACCGTTACGGTTCACCTGCACAGGAATGCTGTGAGTGGTGTCGGTCAACAGCAATACACGTGAGGTGTACGGCATCAACTCGACCACCTGGCCCATCAAGCCGCGCGCATCGAGCACCGGTTGACCGAGCACCACGCCATCGCGCTCACCTTTATTGATGATGATGCGATGGGTGAAGGGATTGGGATCCATGCCGATCAACTCGGCCACTTCGACCTTTTCGTTGACCAGTGCGGAAGAGTTCAGCAACTCGCGCAGCCGAACGTTCTGCTCGGTGAGGGCGGCAAGCTTTTGCATGCGACCCTGCAGCAGCAGGTTTTCGGTCTTGAGTTTTTCATTTTCGGCGACAAGCTCGGTACGGCTGCCGAATTGACTGGCCACGCCTTCCCATAAACGTCCGGGCAGGTCAGTGATCCAGTAGGCATCCATCAGCACCAGCGACATCTGGCTGCGTGCAGGCTTGAGCAGACTGAAGCGGGCATCGACGACCATCAGCGCGACCGACAGCACGGCCAGCACCAACAGGCGCACACCCAACGAAGGGCCTTTGGCGAAAAGCGGTTTAATAAGCCGCTCCTCCCAGGCAAATGTTCTGTTTATTCATACGGCATCAAACCGGCCTGGATGAAGACTGACAGAAGATAAACGCCAACAGGCAGCACTGCAAAGTGCTGCCTGCGCGCGCTCACCCACGTATTGCACTCAGCGACTTATTCGCTGGAGAGCAAGTCCATGGTGTGCTTGTCCATCATTTCCAATGCACGGCCACCGCCGCGAGCAACACAGGTCAGCGGATCTTCGGCAACGATCACCGGCAGACCGGTTTCCTGCGCCAGCAACTTGTCGAGGTCACGCAGCAATGCGCCACCACCGGTCAGCACCAGGCCACGCTCGGCGATGTCGGAAGCCAGTTCCGGCGGCGATTGCTCCAGCGCGCTTTTCACGGCCTGAACGATGGTGGCCAGGGACTCTTGCAGAGCTTCCAGCACTTCGTTGGAGTTCAGGGTGAATGCGCGTGGAACGCCTTCGGCCAGGTTGCGACCGCGAACATCGACTTCGCGAACTTCGCCGCCCGGGTAGGCGGTACCGATTTCCTGTTTGATGCGCTCAGCGGTGGATTCACCGATCAGGCTGCCGTAGTTACGGCGCACGTAGGTGATGATCGCTTCGTCGAAGCGGTCGCCGCCAACGCGTACGGATTCGGCATAGACCACACCGTTCAGGGAGATCAGTGCGATTTCAGTGGTACCACCACCGATATCCACGACCATCGAACCGCGCGCTTCTTCGACCGGCAGGCCGGCACCGATCGCAGCGGCCATTGGCTCTTCGATCAGGAACACTTCACGGGCACCGGCACCAAGAGCCGATTCACGGATGGCGCGACGCTCAACCTGGGTGGATTTGCATGGAACGCAGATCAGCACACGAGGGCTAGGCTGCAGAAAGCTGTTTTCGTGAACTTTGTTAATAAAGTATTGCAGCATCTTTTCGCAGACGCTGAAGTCGGCGATCACGCCGTCTTTCATCGGACGAATGGCAGCTATGTTGCCCGGCGTACGACCGAGCATGCGCTTGGCTTCGGTGCCGACAGCGACGACACTTTTCTGATTACCGTGTGTCCGAATAGCCACAACCGATGGCTCAATCAGGACGAGACCGCGCTCGCGCACGTAAATAAGGGTGTTGGCAGTGCCCAGGTCAATGGAAAGATCGCTGGAAAACATGCCACGCAGTTTCTTGAACATGGGAAAGGGACCCTAGGCAACGCGTGGGTAAAAAAGTGCGGCAAACTCTAACAACGACAGGGATTTTGGGCAAGGCGCCAATATGTTAAATTGGCCGCTTTTCTGTGCACCAAGCCCCACAATCGCGGCCTTATGACCGTAGAAGTGCGGTAGTGTTCCGAACAATCTAACACACGGACGCCGTGTGTTCTGTTTTCCACTGGAGAATCCCGATGGCGCTAGAACGCTCCGACGTGGAAAAGATTGCTCATCTGGCCTGCCTTGGCCTCAATGATGCTGATCTTCCACACATTACTTCCGCCCTCAACAGCATTCTCGGGCTGGTCGACGAAATGCAGGCTGTTAATACCGACGGTATCGAGCCTCTGGCCCACCCGCTGGAAGCCAGTCAGCGCCTGCGTGCCGACGTCGTGACCGAGACTAATCACCGCGAGGCCTACCAGTCCATCGCACCAGCGGTCGAAAACGGCCTGTATCTGGTTCCGAAAGTCATCGACTAAAGGGAAAGAGCCTGCAATGCATCAAATGACTCTGGCCGAGATCGCCCGCGGTCTCGCCGATAAAAAGTTTTCCTCCGAAGAGCTGACCAAAGTCCTGCTGGCGCGTATCACCCAGCTCGATCCGCAGCTCAACAGTTTCATCAGCCTCACCGAAGAGCTGGCCCTCGAGCAGGCGAAAGCCGCCGATGCCCGCCGCGCCAACGGTGAGAGCGGCGCCCTGCTCGGTGCGCCGATCGCCCACAAAGACCTGTTCTGCACCCAGGGCATTCGCACCAGTTGCGGCTCGAAGATGCTCGACAACTTCAAGGCCCCGTACGACGCAACCGTGGTCGCGAAGCTGGCCGCTGCCGGCGCCGTCACCCTGGGCAAGACCAACATGGACGAATTCGCCATGGGTTCGGCCAACGAGTCGAGCTGGTACGGCGCGGTGAAAAACCCGTGGAACCTGGAACACGTACCGGGCGGTTCGTCCGGCGGTTCGGCGGCCGCAGTTGCCGCTCGTCTGTTGCCTGCGGCGACGGCCACCGATACCGGCGGTTCGATTCGTCAGCCAGCAGCGTTCACCAACCTCACCGGCCTGAAACCGACGTACGGTCGCGTTTCGCGCTGGGGCATGATCGCTTACGCCTCCAGTCTCGATCAGGGCGGCCCGTTGGCGCGCACGGCCGAAGACTGCGCAATTTTGTTGCAAGGTATGGCTGGCTTCGATCAGAACGACTCCACCAGCATCGATGAGCCGGTTCCGGATTACTCCGCAAGCCTCGGCGATTCGCTGCAAGGCCTGCGCATCGGCGTGCCGAAGGAATACTTCAGCGCCGGTCTCGACCCGCGCATCGCCGAGCTGATCCAGAACAGCATTAAAGAGCTGCAGAAGCTCGGTGCCGTGATCAAGGAAATCAGCCTGCCGAATATGCAGCACGCGATTCCGGCGTACTACGTGATCGCGCCAGCAGAGGCTTCTTCGAACCTGTCGCGTTTCGACGGCGTGCGTTTCGGCCATCGCTGCGAGCAACCGAAAGACCTGATCGACCTGTACAAGCGCTCCCGTGGCGAAGGCTTCGGCCCGGAAGTCCAGCGCCGGATCATGGTCGGTGCCTATGCGCTGTCCGCCGGTTACTACGACGCCTACTACCTGAAAGCGCAGAAGATCCGTCGTCTGGTGAAGAACGACTTCATGGCTGCGTTTAATGAAGTCGATATTATCCTCGGCCCAACCACGCCGAACCCGGCCTGGAAACTCGGCGCGAAGAACAGTGACCCGGTCGCTGCTTATCTGGAAGACGTCTACACCATCACCGCCAACCTCGCGGGCCTGCCGGGCCTGTCGATGCCGGCCGGTTTTGTCGACGGCTTGCCGGTTGGCGTGCAGTTGCTTGCGCCGTATTTCCAGGAAGGCCGTTTGCTCAACGTTGCGCACCAGTATCAGTTGAACACTGACTGGCACACCCGCACCCCAACCGGCTTCTGAGGAGACACACATGCAATGGGAAGTCGTGATCGGGCTGGAGATTCACACTCAGCTCACTACCCGGTCGAAAATCTTTTCCGGTAGTTCCACCACATTCGGTTCCGAGCCGAACACCCAGGCCAGCCTGATCGATCTGGGCATGCCCGGCGTTCTTCCGGTGCTGAACCAGGAAGCGGTGCGTATGGCGGTGATGTTCGGTCTGGCGATTGACGCCGAGATCGGTCAGCACAACGTGTTCGCCCGTAAAAACTACTTCTATCCGGACTTGCCGAAGGGCTACCAGATCAGCCAGATGGAATTGCCGATCGTTGGCAAGGGCCACCTGGACATCGCGCTGGAAGACGGCACCGTCAAACGTGTCGGCATCACCCGCGCGCACCTGGAAGAAGACGCCGGCAAGAGCCTGCACGAAGAATTCAATGGTGCCACCGGTATCGACCTGAACCGTGCCGGCACGCCGCTGCTGGAAATCGTTTCCGAGCCGGACATGCGCAGCGCCAAGGAAGCCGTGGCTTACGTCAAGGCGATCCACGCGCTGGTGCGTTATCTGGGCATCTGCGACGGCAACATGGCCGAAGGTTCGCTGCGTTGCGACTGCAACGTGTCGATCCGTCCGAAAGGTCAGGTTGAGTTCGGCACGCGTTGCGAGATCAAGAACGTCAACTCGTTCCGCTTCATCGAGAAGGCGATCAACTCCGAGATCCAGCGTCAGATCGAGCTGATCGAAGACGGCGGCAAAGTGATCCAGCAGACCCGTCTGTACGATCCGAACAAGGACGAGACCCGTCCGATGCGTTCGAAAGAGGAAGCCAACGACTACCGTTACTTCCCCGATCCGGATCTGCTGCCGGTGGTCATCGAAGAGTCGTTCCTCGGCGAAGTGCGCGCCACCCTGCCGGAACTGCCTCCGCAGAAACGCGAGCGTTTCCAGGAGCAATTCGGTCTGTCGGTCTATGACGCCAGCGTGCTGGCCACCAGCCGCGAACAAGCCGATTACTTCGAGAAAGTCGCGAGCATCGGCGGCGACGCCAAACTGGCGGCGAACTGGGTGATGGTCGAGTTGGGCAGCCTGCTCAACAAGCAAGGCCTGGACATCGACGAGTCGCCGGTTTCCGCAGAACTGCTGGGCGGCATGCTGCTGCGCATCAAGGACAACACCATCTCCGGCAAGATCGCCAAGGTGGTGTTCGAAGCGATGGCCAACGGTGAAGGCAGCGCAGACGAGATCATCGAAAAACGTGGCCTGAAGCAAGTGACCGACAGCGGCGCAATCTCGGCGGTACTCGACGAAATGCTCGCGGCCAACGCCGAGCAAGTTGAACAGTATCGCGCGGCGGATGAAGCCAAACGCGGCAAGATGTTCGGCTTCTTTGTCGGTCAGGCGATGAAAGCGTCGAAAGGCAAAGCCAACCCGCAGCAAGTGAACGAACTGCTGAAAAGCAAGCTCGAAGGCTGACCGCAATTGAGCCAGATCCAAAGCCTGGCTCTATTCCCTGTGGGAGCGAGCTTGCTCGCGAAGGCGTCATGACATTCAACATCAATGCTGAATGTGACGGCCTCTTCGCGAGCAAGCTCGCTCCCACATTGTTATCTGGGAGCTTTCGAATGAAACGTCTGCTCGGCGCCTGCGCCCTGCTCTCTTTGCTGGCCGGTTGTGCCAGTACCGACACCATCGACCCGCACGGTTACGACCAGACCGGCGTCGCTTCTTATTACGGTGTCAAGCACCACGGTAAACGCACTGCCAGTGGCGAAGCGTTCAACCAGAATTCCCTGACCGCCGCCCACCGCCAGCTACCCTTTGGCACGCGGGTGAAGGTCACCAACCTGAAAAACGATGAGTCCGTTGTGGTGCGCATCAACGATCGTGGCCCGCATACGCGTGGACGCCTGATTGATGTTTCACGCGAAGCCGCCAAACAACTCGGTATGCTCAGCAGCGGTACCGCGCGGGTTCGCGTGCAGGCCCTCGACTGATGGAGCGCTGACCATTTTCGGACTGACCGATTTACCGCTGATCAGCGTGATCGAATTGCTCGCCGGCCTGTGCCTGCTGATCTTCGGCGCCGAACTGATGGTGCGCGCGGCGGTGCGGCTGGCCGAGCGTCTGCATGTGCGTCCATTGATCATCGGCCTGACCATTGTCGCCCTCGGCAGCAGTGCGCCGCAGATGGCCGTCAGCGTACAAGCCGCGCTGGGGCACAACCCCGACATCGCCGTCAGCAGTGTGGTCGGCAGCAGCATCTTCAACATCCTTGTAACTCTCGGCCTGTCGGCGCTGATCATTCCGCTGCGCGTGTCACGGCAACTGGTGCGTCTCGACATTCCGCTGATGATCGGCGCCAGTCTGCTGGTGTTCGTGTTGGCGTGGAACGAGGAAATCAGCCGCTTCGACGGCATTCTCTTGGTCGGCGCTTTGGCGTTGTATCTCGGCTTGCTGTTGCGCCAGTCACGGCACTCGGCGCGACCGCATTCCGCGCAACCCGACGCGGTAAAAACCTCATGGCTTGCCAGCGTTTTGATGATCATCGTCGGGCTGGCGATGCTGGTATTCGCCGGGCATCTGCTGCTCGGCGCCGCTGTGGTAGTGGCGACGGATCTGGGCTTCTCGGAACGGGTGATCGGTTTGACCGTGGTCGCTGTCGGCACCTCGCTGCCGGAACTGGCGACCTCGCTGATCGCCGCCCTGCGCGGACAACGCGACATCGCCGTGGGCAACGTGATCGGCGCCAATCTGTTCAACCTGCTCGGCGTGCTCGGCCTCACCGCTTTGATCGCGCCGACACCATTGTCGGTATCGCCGAACGCACTGGATTTCGATCTGCCGGTGATGCTCGGCGTGGCCGCGCTGTGCCTGCCGGTGTTCTATTCCGGCTACCGCGTGACCCGCGCCGAAGGTTTGTTGCTGCTCGGTTTGTATCTGGTCTACGGGCTGCACGTGGTGTCGTTCACCACCGGCATGCCGCTGGCCGGCAAGCTCGAGCGCTTGATGCTGTTTTACGTTCTGCCGCCGCTGCTGGGGTATTTGTTGTTTACGTCCATCCGCGCCTGGCGCCGCCAACACCACAAGAGTGATATGCCATGACCGAATCGAAGAAGTCCGGGGTAGAAGTTCGCCGCCAGGTAATGGGCGATGCGTTTGTCGATCGTGCGCTGGGCAACGCCACCGAGTTCACCCAGCCGCTGCAGGATTTCGTTAATGAACATGCCTGGGGCGGCGTGTGGAATCGCGAAGGTTTGCCGCTGAAGACGCGCAGCTTGATTACCCTGGCCGCGCTGACGGCGCTGAAGTGTCCGCAGGAGCTGAAGGGGCATGTACGTGGGGCGTTGAATAACGGCTGCACAGTGGACGAGATTCGTGAGGCGCTGCTCCATTGCGCGGTGTATGCCGGCGTGCCGGCGGCGATAGATGCGTTTCGCGCGGCGCAGGAAGTGATCGATACCTACCAGAAAAGCTAAAAGATCGCAGCCTTCGGCAGCTCCTACAGGAACGCATGCCCATGTAGGAGCTGCCGCAGGCTGCGATCTTTTGATGTTGCCCTTTAGATCCACCCACCCCACTGCAAAACAAAGATCCCGACATTGGTGGTAATCGCTGCCATCAACGTGGTCAGCACAATAATCGCCGCCGCCAACTCATGATTGCCTTGCGCCGCCCGCGCCATGACAAAACTCGCCGCCGCCGTCGGGCTGCCGAAGTACAGAAACAGAATCCCCAACTCCGCCCCACGAAAGCCGCACAACCACGCCCCGAGCGTCGCCAGCACCGGCAAACCGATCATCTTCACCAGACTCGAACTGAGCGCCATGTTGCCGCTCTTGCGCAACGCCGCCAGCGATAGCGTGCCGCCGATGCAAATCAGCGCCAGCGGCAAGGTGGTTTGCGCCAGATACTGACCTGAGGTCTCCAGCCACCCCGGCAAACCGATCTTGAAATAAGCAAACGGCGCCGCCGCTATCACGCTGATGATCAGCGGATTGCTGAACACACTTTTGCAGATGCTCCACGGATCGGACTTGATCACCGGGCTGTACACCGCCAGCACGATGGTCGACAGCGTGTTGTAAAACAGGATCACCAACGCCGCGAGAATCGCCCCGAGGGAGATCCCGTAATCGCCGTACATGCTCGCCGCCAGCGCCAGACCGATCACGCCGTTGTTGCCGCGAAACGCACCCTGCGTGTAGATACCGCGATCTTCACGCGGGCACTTGAAAATTGCCCAGCCCCAGGCGATGGCAAAACAGACGAGTGTGGCGACGGAGAAGTAGATCAGCAGCGCCGGTTGCAACGCGGCGTGCAGGTCGGCGTGCAGAATGCCGAGGAACAACAGCGCCGGCATGGTCACGTTGAACACCAGCGCCGAGGCGGTGTGGATGAAATTGTCGTTGATCCAGTCGATGCGCTTGAGCAACACACCGAGAAACAGCATGGCAAACACCGGCGCGGTGATGTTCAGGGTTTCGAGGAAAATTGCCAGCATGCCGAGGGAGCCTTGGGTGAGCGTCGTTAGGTGGCAATGATAAAGCAAAAGCCCCTCACCCTAGCCCTCTCCCGGAGGGAGAGGGGACTGACCGGGGGATATTCAAAAAATCCGCCGACCTGAAATGACTTCGTTGAATCCATAATCAACTCGGTATTTCAGGTCGATGTATTGCGCAAGACAACTCGGTCGGCCCCCTCTCCCTCCGGGAGAGGGATGGGCGGGCGGCGTTCCGATGAGGGTAGCTTTTGCCCTACCCCAAAACCATCAGGTAATCGGCGCCGGGTTAAACAACGTAATGTCGTTATGCAGCTTGTGCCTCTCCGCCCACGTCTGCTGCTTGCCGCTGGCAACATCCAGATAGTAGTGAAACAACTCCCAACCCAATTCCTCAATCGTCGCGCGCCCGGTGGCAATCCGCCCGGCGTCGATATCAATCAGATCCGGCCAACGCTGCGCCAGCTCAGTGCGCGTCGAAACCTTCACCACCGGCGCCATCGCCAAACCGTACGGCGTACCCCGCCCGGTGGTGAACACATGCAAATTCATCCCGGCCGCTAGCTGCAACGTCCCGCAGACAAAATCACTCGCCGGCGTCGCACAGAAAATCAGCCCCTTCTGCTTGAAACGTTCACCCGGGCCGAGCACGCCATTGATCGCGCTGCTGCCGGATTTGACGATCGACCCCAGCGACTTCTCGACGATGTTCGACAACCCGCCCTTCTTGTTCCCCGGCGTGGTGTTGGCGCTGCGATCCGCCTCGCCCTTGGCCAGATAGCGGTCGTACCAGTCCATTTCGCGCACCAGTTCTTCGGCGACGGTCTTGGTCTCGGCGCGAGAGGTCAGCAGGTAAATCGCATCACGCACTTCGGTGACTTCGGAAAACATCACCGTGGCCCCCGCGCGCAACAACAAGTCGGAGGCATAGCCCAGCGCCGGGTTGGCGGTGATCCCGGAAAACGCATCGCTGCCGCCGCATTGCATGCCAAGAATCAACTCGGACGCCGGCACGGTTTCGCGGCGGCGCTGGTCGAGTTTCTTCAGGCGCACTTCCGCCAGTTGCATGATCTGCTCGATCATCTCGGTAAAACCGTGACTGGAATCCTGCAAGCGATACAGCCACGGATCACTGAGATCGACCGACGCATCGTCCTCGTGCATCACCTGCCCGGCCTGCAATTTCTCGCAGCCCAGACTGATCACCAACGCCTCGCCGCCGAGGTTCGGGTTGCGCGCCAGATTGCGCACGGTGCGAATCGGGATGTAGGCGTCGGTGGCGGTGATCGCCACGCCGCAGCCGTAACTGTGCGTCAGCGCCACCACGTCATCGACGTGCGGGTACTTCGGCAGCAGCTCATCCTTGATGCGTTTCACCGCGTGATCGAGCACGCCGGTGACGCACTGCACGGTCGTAGTAATGCCGAGAATATTGCGCGTGCCGACGGTGCCGTCAGCGTTGCGATAGCCTTCGAAGGTGAAGCCTTCCAGCGGTGCCTGCGCGTCCGGCACGTCGGTGGACAGCGGCAAGCTGTCCAGTGGCGGCGCGGTCGGCATGCGCAGTTGATCTTCCTTGACCCAACTGCCCCGGCGGATCGGCTGCAACGCGTAGCCAATCACCTGACCGTAGCGAATCACCTGGCCGCCCTCGGCAATGTCTTCCAGAGTGATCTTGTGGCTCTGCGGCACGAATTCCACGGTCACCAGACCATCGGCAAATTCAGTGCCGGCCGGTGCGCCTTGGTCATTGACCACGACCACCACATTGTCCCGCTCGTGCAGGCGGATGTGGCGCGGCGAGTCGGAATGTTCAATCAACTGCATGACGCCGCTCCTCAGGAATGCGCTTGAGACAATTTACCGCTGGCTTCAACACCGCCGTTGGTTGGCGGCTCTTTGAGTACCACACGTTTGATCGGGCCAACGATGACCAGATAGCTGAACACCGCCACCAGTGCGTTGGCACCGACGAACACCAGCGCCCATTTGAACGAACCGGTGGAGCTGATGATGTAGCCAATCACGATCGGCGTGGTAATCGAAGCAATGTTGCCGAAGGTGTTGAACAGGCCACCGCTCAGACCGGCAATCTGTTTTGGTGAGGTGTCGGAGACCACCGCCCAGCCCAGTGCGCCAACGCCTTTGCCGAAGAAGGCCAGGGCCATGAAGCCGACGACCATCCATTCCACATCAACATAGTTGCAGGCGACGATGCTGCTGGACACCAGCAAACCAGCGATGATCGGTGCTTTACGGGCGAAGGTCAGCGAGTGGCCCTTGCGCAGCAGGTAATCGGAAATCACCCCGCCAAGCACGCCGCCAATGAAGCCGCAGATCGCCGGCAACGAGGCGATGAAACCGGCCTTGAGAATGGTCATGCCACGCTCCTGCACCAGGTACACCGGGAACCAGGTCAGGAAGAAATAGGTGATGCCGTTGATGCAGTATTGACCCAGATACACACCGAGCATCATGCGATTGGTCAGCAACTGACGGATGTAATCCCATTTCGGGCCGTCGGACTTTTTGCCCGTCTGATCCATGTCGACCATGCCGCCGTTTTCAGCGATGTGCTTGAACTCGGCTTCGTTGATGCGTGGGTGCTCACGCGGGCTGTAGATCACTTTCAGCCAGACCAGCGAGAACACAATCCCGAGAATCCCCATGACAATGAACACGTGCTCCCAACCGAAGGAGTACACGATCCAGCCCATCAGCGGCGCGAACAACACGGTGGCAAAGTACTGCGCCGAGTTGAAGATCGCCGACGCGGTACCGCGCTCAGCGGTCGGGAACCACGCCGCTACGATGCGTGCGTTGCCCGGGAACGATGGCGCCTCAGCCAGACCAACGAGGAAGCGCAGCATAAACAGCGCAACGATCGCCGTGGACATGCCGAACTCACCGACAAAGCCTTGCAGCACGGTGAACAGCGACCAGGTGAAAATGCTCAGGGCGTAAACTTTTTTCGAGCCGAAACGATCGAGCAGCCAGCCACCAGGAATTTGCCCGGCCACGTAGGCCCAACCGAATGCAGAGAAGATGTAGCCGAGGGTGACCGCGTCGATGCCGAGGTCTTTTTGCAGGCTGGAGCCGGCGATGGCGATCGTGGCGCGGTCGGCGTAGTTGATCGTGGTCACGAGGAACAGCATGAGCAAGATCAAATAGCGGACGTGAGTCGGCTTGGACGATTGCATGTAGATGTACTCCCACTGATTATTTTTATGCGCGGGTGAATCTTCTTTGGTGCCCGGTTTTCCGGGTGTCCCTGTATTACGGGATGTCCGTATTTCGGGTTCCCTGTAATACGGGATGTCCGTATTTCGGGTTCCCTGTAATACGGGATGTCCGTATTTCGGGTTCCCTGTAGGAGCTGCCGAAGGCTGCGATCTTTTGATCTTGACCTTGAAAACAGGATCAAAAGATCGCAGCCTTCGGCAGCTCCTACAGGGGTATTGCGTGTATCAGGAACCGACGTACGCGGTTTTCACCACGGTGTAGAACTCCTGGGCATAGCGGCCTTGCTCACGTGAGCCATAGGATGAACCTTTACGGCCACCGAACGGAACGTGGTAATCGACGCCGGCGGTCGGCAAGTTGACCATCACCATCCCGGCCTGCGAGTGACGTTTGAAGTGGTTGGCGTACTTCAGCGAGGTCGTCGCGATACCCGCCGACAGACCGAACTCGGTGTCGTTGGCCATCGCCAACGCCGCGTCGTAATCCGCCACGCGAACGATGTTGGCCACCGGGCCGAAGATCTCTTCGCGGCTGATGCGCATTGACGCTTCGCTGTCGGCAAACAGCGTTGGCGCGAGGAAGTAGCCTTCGGTGTCGCAGGTCACCAGACCACCGCCGCTGACCAGACGCGCACCTTCGGACTGACCGATGTCGATGTACTTCATGTCCTGTTCAAGCTGTGCTTGCGAAACCACTGGACCGATGTCGGTGCCGGATTTCAGCGCGTGACCGACTTTGATCGACTTCATGCGCTCAGCCATCGCTTCGACAAATTTGTCGTGAATCCCGGCGGTGACGATCAAGCGGCTCGACGCGGTGCAACGCTGACCGGTGGAGTAAAACGCGCTCTGTACCGACAACTCGACCGCTTGCTTAAGGTCAGCGTCGTCGAGAATGATCTGCGGGTTTTTGCCGCCCATTTCCAGCTGCACTTTCGCCTGACGCGACACGCAGTTAACGGCGATCTGACGACCCACACCCACCGAACCGGTGAAGCTGATGCCGTCGACTTTCGGGCTCTGCACCAGCGCATCGCCAACCACTCGACCGCTGCCCATCACCAGGTTGAACACGCCAGCCGGGAAGCCTGCGCGGGAGATGATTTCCGCCAGCGCCCAAGCGCAACCCGGCACCAGATCGGCCGGTTTCAGCACGACACAGTTACCGTAGGCGAGCGCCGGAGCAATCTTCCACGCCGGAATCGCGATCGGGAAGTTCCACGGGGTGATCAGACCGACCACACCCAGCGCTTCGCGGGTGACCTCGACGTTGACGCCCGGACGCACCGACGGCACGTAATCGCCGGACAGGCGCAGGCATTCACCGGCGAAAAACTTGAAGATGTTGCCGGCGCGGGTCACTTCGCCGATGGCTTCAGGCAGGGTCTTGCCCTCTTCCCGCGCCAGCAAGGTGCCGAGTTCTTCGCGACGAGCGAGGATTTCCGTGCCGACTTTATCCAGCGAATCGTGACGGGCCTGAATGCCCGAAGTCGACCAGTTCGGGAACGCAGCGCGCGCCGCGTCGATGGCCGCGTGAACCTGAGTCAGATCAGCCTTGGCGTAGTCGCCGATGGTGTCGCTCAACTCGGACGGGTTGATGTTGGCCGAGTAATCGGCACCGGCAACCCATTCACCGTTGATGTAATTGTCGTAACGCTTGGAATCAGTCACAGCCTTTTCTCCTCTCGACGCAAAAGCCGCTGATTGCGCAGCGGCCTCGGTTTGTTCGGGGGTTATTGCGCACCTTGCTTGTCGATCAGCGCGGCGAGCATTTCGTACTCTTCGCCGGTCAAGTCGGTCAGCGGTGCGCGCACCGGGCCGGCGTCATAGCCAGCGATTTTGGCGCCGGCCTTGACGATGCTCACGGCGTAACCGGCCTTGCGGTTGCGGATGTCGAGGTACGGCAGGAAGAAGTCGTCGATGATCTTGCCGACGGTGGCGTGATCTTCGCGAGCGATCGCGTGGTAGAAATCCATCGCGGTTTTCGGAATGAAGTTGAACACCGCCGAGGAGTAAACCGGCACGCCCAGCGCCTTGTAGGCAGCGGCGTAGACTTCGGCGGTCGGCAAGCCACCGAGGTAGCTGAAGCGATCACCGAGGCGGCGACGGATCGACACCATCAACTCGATATCGCCCAGACCGTCCTTGTAACCGATCAGGTTCGGGCAGCGCTCGGCCAGACGTTCCAGCAGCGGCGCGTTGAGGCGGCAAACGTTGCGGTTGTAGACGACCACGCCGATGTTGACCGATTTGCACACGGCTTCAACGTGTGCGGCAACGCCGTCCTGACTGGCTTCGGTCAGGTAGTGCGGCAGCAGCAGCAAGCCTTTGGCGCCCAGACGCTCGGCTTCCTGTGCGTATTCGATGGCCTGACGGGTCGAACCGCCGACACCGGCGAGAATCGGCACGCTGGTTTCGCAAGTGTCGACGGCTGTCTTGATGATTTCCGAATATTCGCTGGCGGCCAGGGAGAAGAACTCACCGGTGCCGCCCGCTGCGAACAGAGCCGAAGCGCCGTACGGGGCCAGCCATTCCAGACGCTTGATGTAGCCCGCACGGTTGAAATCACCCTGCGCATTGAAATCGGTAACCGGGAAGGACAGCAGGCCGGCAGAGAGGATGGACTTCAGTTCTTGTGGATTCATTATTCGAACACCCTGGGTAGCAATATTGTTGTGATTGTCACGTTCAGCCTTTGCTGAAGTTGTAGGTCATCGTACAACTTAAAAGATAACCGTCAACTGCATTTCATCGTTGTGGGTGGTTTTTTGTCGGACAGGATTGCTTTTATCGTTATTTAAGGCCGTGGCAGAGCCCTCGAGCAACCATGGAGAAAAGTTAATAGAGCGGAGGTAAGGAGAGATGTTGTCCTAAGACTGAAAAATCTATGACGGCGGCTGGCCCCATCGCGAGCAGGCTCACTCCCACATTGGAACGCATTTCAAGGTAGGAGTGAGCCTGCTCGCGATGGCGATTTCAGGACGATGCAAAGGCGTCAGAAAGCATGACCATTCGTCGAAAGTGGTACTTCTTACAGGTGCCGGCTTCTGAAAAAGCAGGCCGAATCGGAGAAATTTCCAGCCCAGGAAGCCCCCGACATGAAGACCATGCATCGCTTCAACTTCTCTCCCGATTCACGAGTTGCTCCGCTGGAGATCCCCCGAGAATTCGACCTGCACGTTCAGATCAACGACTTTGTCGAATTCGAAGCTCTGCCCGATCAACGCTTTGTCATTGTCGAAAAAACCTTCAAATTACTGTTCGACGGACAAATCGATTACATCGACTATGAAGTCGATGAGCTTTGATCTTTCCCTTTATCCCCGCTGCGCCTGCGCCTCTTCATGAGCCTGGCGCAGCCTTTCGCGGCTGTTGGTCAGATGCAACCGCATCGCCGCTCTTGCCGCATCGGAATCCTGCCGGGCAATCGCCTGATAAATCTCTTCATGCTCGCGGCTGACGCGATTCATGTAGTGCTGCTGATCGTCATGGGCCAGACGTGCTGAGTTCAGACGCGTGCGCGGAATGATGCTGGTGCCGAGGTGGGTCATGATGTCGGTGAAGTAGCGGTTGCCGGTCGACAGCGCGATTTCCAGGTGGAAGGCGAAATCGGACGCGACGGCATCGCTGGCGTGGGCGACGCTGTCGTTCAGTGCATCGAGGGCGGCGCGCATGGTTGCCAGTTGCTCCGGACTGCGGCGTTGCGCGGCGAGGCCAGCGGACTCGACTTCGAGGCTGATGCGCAATTCGAGTATGGCCAAAACATCACGCAAGGTGACGACGGTGGCCGGATCGATGCGAAAGCCGCTTGGGCTCGGCGTGTCGAGCACAAACGTGCCGATGCCGTGGCGGGTTTCCACTTGTCCGGCGGCTTGCAGACGGGAGATCGCCTCGCGCACCACGGTGCGACTGACGCCGTGCTCCTGCATGATCGCCGACTCGGTGGGCAACTTATCGCCCCGTTTGAGCAGGCCGTCACGGATCTGCTCGGTCAGCACCGTCACCAGTTCCTGTGCCAGGCTGCGGCGCTTGCGCGGGAAGCGTGGGGTGTCGATCAGATTTTCCATGGTCTGCATTTTGTCTCGAAAATTCGGCTTGAGGCCATCATAGCTCAAGCGGGTTGTACGATCACTGTCAACGCGACCTCCTTGTAGGAGCTGCCGAAGGCTGCGATCTTTTGATTTTATGGATCAAGATCAAAAGATCGCAGCCTCCGGCAGCTCCTACAAGGGCTCCGGGGGGTCAGGCGGTTACGGGTTGCTCGACGAGATGGCCGCTGTCAATGCGTACATGTCTAGGGTGGAAGCGTTTCAAACTGCTGCGGTGGCCGACGCTGACGATACTCAACCCTGGCAACTGATCGATCAACGCCTGATACAACGTCGCCTCATCCTCTTCATCCATCGCCGATGTGGCTTCGTCCATGTACAGCCAATGCGGTGCGTAAAGCAGCGCGCGGGCGAAGGCCAGTCGTTGCTGCTCACCCGGCGACAGCATGCGCTGCCAGTGATTGGCTTCATCCAGTCGCGCCACCAGATGTGGCAAGCGGCAGGTTTCCAGCACCTCGGCATAACGTTCAGGCGCGTAGGTCTCGCTCGGTTGTGGATAACTCAATGCTTCGCGCAACGTGCCGATTGGCAGATAGGGTTTTTGCGGCAGGAACAGGTAACGCGCCGCCGGCAGACGAATGTTGCCGTGCCCCGCTGGCCACAAATGCCCCATCGCCCGCAGCAGTGTCGATTTACCACTGCCGGAACGCCCGTTCAGCATCACTCGATCACCCGGTTCAACGGTCATGTCGGCGCTGGTCAGCAGATGACGACCGTCGGCCAGATCCAGACCGAGGTTGTGCACCTTCAATTCGCTGCCCTGATTCAGCACATCGATCGCAGGCTTGCGCTCTTCGTTATCGGTCATCGCCTGACGGAAACTCAGCAGACGATCACACGTGGCACGCCACGAAGCGAGGCTCTGATAGGCACTGATGAACCAGCTGAAACTCTCCTGCACGTTGCCGAACGCCGAGCTGATCTGCATCAGCTCACCGAGCTCGATCTTGCCGGCAAGGTAACGCGGCGAAGCGACAATAAACGGGAAAATAATCGCCGCCTGGCTGTAACCGGCGGTGAAGAACGTCAGGCGCTTGGACACTTTCATGATGTCCCAGAAGTTGTGCCAGACATTGCCGAAGCGGCCGCTCAAGCGACGATTTTCGTTCGGTTCGCCGTTGTACAACGCGATGCTTTCGGCGTTCTCACGAATCCGCACCATGGAAAAACGCAGGTCGGCTTCGAAGCGTTGTTGTTGGTTGTTCAGGCCGATCAAGCGACGACCGATCAAATGCGTCAGCCAACTGCCGACGATCGCGTAAACCAGTACGCACCAGAACATGTAGCCGGGAATGGTCACGCCATAGACTTCGATACTGCCCGACACGCCCCACAAAATGATCGAAAACGACACCAGGCTGACGATATTGCGCAGCAGGCCAATGCCCAGTTCGAGGGAGTCAGAGGTGAAGTTCTTGAGGTCTTCGGAAATCCGCTGATCCGGGTTATCGGTATAACCGCCCTGCTCCAGCTGGTAGTAATTCTTGTCGGAAAGCCAACGGGAGAAATGCTTTTCGGTGAGCCAGGCCCGCCAGCGAATCGTCAGCATCTGCGTCAGATACAGCCGATACACCGCGCCGATAATCGCCACGGCGGCAATTCCGCAGAAATACAGAATCAACTGCCAAAACGCCGCCTCGTCTTTCTTTTGCAGCGCGTTGTAAAAGTCTTTGTACCAGGTGTTGAACCACACTGAGATGCCCACGCTGAGCAGCGAGAGCGCAATCACGGCAATCAACAGCGTCCAGGCCTTGCCCTTCTCTTCACTGCGCCAATACGGCGTGATGATCGCCCACACCTTGCGAAAAAACTGCCCGCGCACAGCATCGTTGACCGCGGAATATTCAGCGTTCTGATTCATGGAAAAGGCTCGATATAGAAAAGAACAGACACGCACCGATCATAGTTGATCGGTGCGTTTTATCGCGAGGGCTGGCGATAGTCGTTCAGCGCAGGTTCAGCGACGAACCGGGCGCTTCTGCAGTTTGCGCTGCAGGGTGCGGCGGTGCATGCCCAGGGCGCGGGCAGTGGCGGAGATGTTGCCTTCGTGTTCGGTGAGCACGCGCTGGATGTGTTCCCACTGCAGGCGGTCAACCGACATCGGGTTTTCCGGCACCAGACTGTCGAGGTCGGCGTGCTCGGAGAGCAGCGCGGCCAATACGTCGTCGGCGTCGGCCGGTTTGCACAGGTAGTTGCAGGCGCCGCGCTTGATCGCTTCGACCGCGGTGGCAATGCTCGAATAACCGGTGAGGATCACCACGCGCATTTCCGGATCCAGCTCCAGCAGCTTGGGCAGCAGCACCAGACCGGAGTCGCCGTCCATTTTCAGGTCGAGCGCGGCGTAGTCCGGCAGATCGGCCTGGGCGATGGCCAGCGGCACACCGGCGCCGTGATCACGAATGCTGATGGTGACGTCTTCGGCATCCCAATCCAGGGTTACCTGAAGGTTTTCCGGGCAGGCGTCGGCGGCGTTGTTCAGCAGATTGAGCAGCGCCTGGGTCAGATCCGGCGGCGGCGCCATGCGCGGCACCGTGCCTTGGCCGAGACGATGGAAACGGTAACTTGCCTCGGGACGCATCAGGTGCCAGCGATTGAGTGCCTCGTCGAGCCAGTCGGTGACGTCTTGCATATCAATCGCCAGACGACGATTGGCTTCGGCGGCGCGCACCAGTTGCTGCAGGGTTTCCTTGCAGAGTTTGACCTGATCTTGCAGCACTTTCAGATCGTCCTGCAGCAGCGGATCGGGGTGATCCTGCTGCATCTCTTTGAGCAGCACGCTCATGGTCGCCAGCGGCGTGCCGAGTTCATGGGCAGCGCCGGCGGCTTGCGTCGCAACAGCGAGCAGCTGTTGATCGCGCAGACCTTCTTCACGGCGAATCGCTCGCAGTTCTTCCTGACGACGCAGCTCTTCGGCCATGCGCGCAGCGAAGAAGGTGATGACCGCAGCGGCGAGTGCGAAGCTCAGCCACATGCCGTAGACCTGCAGATTCTCGCGGGCGATCGGCAAGGTTTCCAGCGGATAGAACCGCGTCAGCATTACCGTGTACAAGGCCAGCGCGATGCCCGACAGCACCACCGAATAGCGCCACGGCAGCGTCACCGCAGCGATGGTCAGCGGCACCAGATAATAGGAAACGAACGGGTTGGTCGAACCGCCGGAGAAATACAGCAGCGCACTGTGGATCACCAGATCACAGGCCAGTTGCAGCGCGTATTCGAGCTCGGTCACCGGCCACGAGGTGCGCAGGCGCACGGCGGTGAACACGCAGAGCAGCGTCGAGCAGCCGAGGGTCATCGCCAGTTGCACCCACGGCAACGGCAACAGTTGCAGCCAATAAGCCAGGCCTACGGAGCCAGCCTGCGCGGCGAGCACCAAGGTGCGGATGAACGTCAACCGCCAGAGGTTCTGGCGAGTGGCGGAAGTCAGTTGTACGGGGGCGAGCATGAGCTCTCCTGATGAGCGCTCCAGGCGGATCGCACGGAGTATAACCAAGCCACGGGCTTGAGAGGCGAAAGTGCGGCAAACGACCACACCGCAAAAGCTGCAAGTTTCGAGCTGCAAGCGGCAAGTAAAAGCTTTTGGCTTGCAGCTTGAGGCTTGCAACTTGAAGCTGCTTTCTGGAGTCTGATGGTTTCACGCAGGCCCCCGAACCATCACCTGCGCCCTCATCAAGGAGCTTTCATGCACACATTTCGCCGCAGCGCCGCCCTTCTCGCCCTGACCGTCGGCAGCGTCGCCAGCCTCCCGGCCCTGGCCGCCGATGAGCTGCACTACAACCAGATTTCCCTGCGCGCCGAAGTCAGCACGGAAGTCGCCCGCGACCTGATGATCGTCACCCTCTACACCGAAGAACAAAACACCGACCCGGCCAAACTCGCCGCCGACATCAGCACCGCCATGAACAAGGCCCTCGGCCAGGCCAAACAAGTCAAAGACGTCACCCTGCGCCAAGGCAGCCGCAACAGCTACCCGATCTACGACACCAAAGGCCAAAAGATCACCGGCTGGCGTGAACGCGCAGAACTGCGCTTGGAAAGCTCCGACTTCGCCGCCCTATCCAAACTCACCGGCGAACTGCTGGGCGACCTGAAAATGGGCGGCATGGACTTCGCCATCGCCGACCCGACCCGCAAGGCCAGCGAAGACAAACTCCTCAAAGAAGCCGTCACCGCCTTCAAAAACCGCGCCCAACTGGCCACCGACGCACTCGGCGGCAAGGGCTACAAAATCGTCAACCTGAACCTCAACAGCAACGGTTACCCACAACCGTACCTGCGCGCACCGATGATGATGAAAGCGGCGGCAATGGATGCAGCGCCGGTGACGCCGGAAGTTGAAGCGGGCACAAGCCAGGTCAGCATGACGGCGGATGGCGCGATTGAAGTATTGATGCAGTGATTTGATTTTGGGCTGAATGAAAAACCGGCGATCAGTAGTGATCGCCGGTTTTTTTATGAATCAAAAGCAAACCCTCACCCTAGCCCTCTCCCAGAGGGAGAGGGGACTGATCGGGGTGTATGGGCGAGGTACGCCGACGTGAGATATCGAGCCGAACACAGATTTTGAGAAGCCCACCATCGGCTCCCTCTCCCTCGGGAGAGGGCTGGGTGAGGGGCGAATCCAACGAAGATCAAAAGATCGCAGCCTTCGGCAGCTCCTACATGAAATCGCGGCAAACCTACGCCAACCACTAGGCCGAGTGTCAGCTCGCCTGCTTTTGATCTTGATCTCAGAGCCCGTCGGGAGGCTGAGTGGAGGGATTCATACGGGGAAAGCATCGAGAGGAGGTGCAGCGAAGCAAACCGTAGGCGATGCCCCCGGATGAACCCGGAGCGAAGGAACCCGAGCCTTAGCGAGGGCCGGACGTCAGGGCACAGACCTTTGCTTCCTTTGGGGCGTTTGCCAAAGGGAGTCGCCGTAAGGGCGAAACCATTATCAGAAACGCCACCAAAAACGGATATTCACCCAAGGCGCTACCAAAAGAAGCACCCCAGTTGCACCCAGTACAACCTCCAAAAAAATCCACAACCCAACCCCCACCAAGCCCCCACCCAAACCTCAGAAAAATCCTACAAAAACCAACAGTATAAATAAGTAACACCCAGCCCCACCCCGGCGCACACAACGTGACCAACGCACCGTTTTGGGGCTCCATTTGCACCGTAAAAAACCCGCGCAAACGGTCAAATGCGTCAAAACTTACACAGATGCGACATTAAGGTACGTACGTGCCACCGTTTAACGCTCGCACACACTCTGGATCTTGCAATGGGTATGGCCCCTGCATAAGTATCCGCAGGCACGACTCACGAGGTCGTACCTCACTACTAAAAAATGACAACAAATCATGAGGCCAACATGCTTAAACACGCGGTCATTCCGTTTCTAGTCGGCGCAGGCTTGTTAGCCTCCGCACCTTTCGCATCCGCTGCGACTAACCTGGTGTTCTGCTCCGAAGGCAGCCCGGCCGGTTTCGACCCGGGCCAGTACACCACCGGAACCGACTTCGACGCCTCAGCTGAAACCATGTTCAACCGTCTGACCCAGTTCGAACGCGGCGGCACCGCTGTGATTCCTGGTCTGGCGACCAAGTGGGACATCTCCGACGATGGCCTGACTTACACCTTCCACCTGCGTGAAGGCGTCAAGTTCCACACCACCCCGTATTTCAAGCCGACTCGTGAGTTCAACGCCGACGACGTGCTGTTCACCTTTAATCGCATGATTAACAAGGATGACCCGTTCCG
>NZ_JBIVMX010000019.1:39142-47477 GCF_044753305.1 Pseudomonas sp. NPDC088429
GGATGGACACCAACATCACCAAGATCGATAAAGTCGACGACCACACCGTCAAGTTCACCCTGAAAGAAGTCGACGCCGCGTTCATCCAGAACATGGCCATGAGCTTCGCTTCGGTGCAGTCCGCCGAGTACGCTGCCCAGCTGCTCAAGGAAGGCAAAGCCGCCGACATCAACCAGAAGCCGATCGGCACTGGCCCGTTCGTGTTCAAGAGCTACCAGAAAGACTCCAACATCCGCTACACCGGGAACAAGGACTACTGGAAGCCTGAAGACGTGAAGATCGACAACCTGATCTTCGCCATCACCACCGACCCGTCGGTACGTATTCAGAAGCTGAAAAAGAACGAGTGCCAGGTCACCCTGTTCCCGCGTCCGGCCGACCTGAAAGCGCTGAAAGAAGATCCAGCACTGAAGATGCCTGACCAGGCGGGTTTCAACCTGGGTTACATCGCCTACAACGTGATGGACAAAGTCAAAGGCAGCAACGAAGCAAACCCGCTGGCTGACCTGCGCGTGCGTCAGGCGCTGGACATGGCGGTGAACAAGCCACAGATCATCGATTCGGTTTATCAGGGCGCGGGCCAACTGGCCGTCAACGCCATGCCGCCGACCCAGTGGTCTTACGACACCACCATCAAAGATGCCAAGTACGATCCTGAGAAAGCCAAACAGCTGCTCAAGGAAGCCGGCGTCAAGGAAGGTACCGAGATCGTTCTGTGGGCGATGCCGGTTCAGCGTCCATACAACCCGAACGCCAAACTGATGGCCGAAATGCTCCAGTCCGACTGGGCCAAGATCGGCTTGAAAGTGAAGATCACCAGCTACGAGTGGGGCGAGTACATCAAGCGCTCCAAAGGTGGCGAGAACCAGGCCATGATCATTGGCTGGAGCGGTGACAATGGTGATCCGGACAACTGGCTGAACGTGCTGTTCGGCTGCGACTCGCTCAGCGGCAACAACTTCTCCAAGTGGTGCGACAAGAAGTTCGACGGCCTCGTTAAAGAAGCCAAGCGCACAACCGACCAAGGTAAGCGCACCGAACTGTACAAAGAGGCACAACACGTCCTCAAAGATGCAGTCCCAATGACACCTATCGCTCACTCGACGGTGTACCAACCCATGCGCGCCAACGTGCAGGACTTCAAGATCAGCCCATTCGGCTTGAATTCCTTCTACGGCGTCAGCGTCAGCAAATAAGGCACTGCAGCGGCGACGTTTATGACGTCGCCGCTGTTTCACCTGCCGGGAAGTTAGGAATTTGCCTACAGCCGATTCCGCTGCAGAGACTTGCAGTGGCGAGGCCGCGTCGCCTTTTCCTACGAGGTTTTCAGGCTTTTACGCATTTACTGCCAGGCCCACGGCAAATACCGTCGGGTTCTGACCAGTTTCTGCGTGGGCCACCGGTTTGCCGTACGTATTGGATTGAGCTCAATGCGACCACAACGTTTCAGGACGAGACGCGGCGCATTGCACAACACTAAAAAAGAGGGAGCGTCATGCGCCATACCTTGGTTTTTTCCGCATTGCTGGGCGCCGGCCTGATGGCCGCCACGTCCGCGAGTTTCGCCGCCAGCAAAAGTCTGGTGTTCTGCTCTGAAGGCAGCCCCGCGGGTTTCGACACCGCGCAATACACCACGGCCACCGATAACGATGCCGCCGAACCGATCTACAACCGTCTGGTCGAGTTCGAAAAAGGCGAGACCAATGTCGTACCGGGTCTGGCCACCAAGTGGGACATTTCCGAGGATGGTCTCAAGTACACGTTTCACTTACGTGAAGGTGTGAAATTTCATACAACGCCGTACTTCAAGCCGACCCGCGACTTCAATGCCGACGACGTGCTGTTCACGTTTAATCGCATGCTTGATCCACAGCAGCCATTCCGCAAGGCTTATCCCACCGAGTTCCCGTACTTCAACGGGATGAGCCTGAACAAGAACATCGCCAAGGTCGAGAAGACCGGGCCGCTGACCGTGGAGTTCACGCTCAACAGCGTCGACGCCGCGTTCATCCAGAACCTCGCCATGAGCTTCGCCGCCGTTCTGTCCGCCGAATACGCTGACAAGCTGCTGGCCGACGGCAAACCGAGCGACATCAACCAGAAGCCGATCGGCACCGGGCCGTTCGTGTTCAAGAGCTATCAGAAAGACTCGAACATCCGCTTCACCGGCAACAAGCAGTACTGGGATCCGAGCCGGGTCAAACTCGACAACCTGATTTTCGCGATCAACACCGACGCCTCCGTGCGCGTGCAGAAGCTCAAGGCTGACGAGTGCCAGATCACCCTGCATCCGCGTCCGGCCGATGTCGACGCGCTGAAGAACGATCCGAAACTGCAACTGATCTCCAAACCGGGTTTCAACCTCGGTTACATCGCCTACAACGTCCGCCACAAGCCGTTCGATCAGCTCGAAGTGCGTCAGGCATTGGACATGGCGGTGAATAAACAAGGGATTCTCAACGCTGTTTATCAAGGCGCCGGCCAATTGGCCGTCAACGCCATGCCACCGACCCAGTGGTCTTACGACGACAGCATCAAAGACGCCGCCTACAACCCGGAAAAAGCCAAAGAGCTGCTCAAGGCTGCGGGCGTCAAAGAAGGCACCGAAATCACCCTGTGGGCGATGCCGGTGCAGCGTCCGTACAACCCGAACGCCAAACTGATGGCCGAAATGCTCCAGGCTGACTGGGCCAAGATCGGTCTGAAAGTGAAGATCGTCAGCTACGAATGGGGCGAGTACATCAAGCGCACCAAGAATGGCGAGCACGACATCAGCCTGATTGGCTGGACCGGCGACAACGGTGATCCCGACAACTGGCTCGGCACGCTGTACAGCTGCGACGCCATTGGCGGCAACAACTACTCCATGTGGTGCGATCCGGCGTACGACAAGCTGATCAAACAGGCCAAGGTCGTCACCGACCGCGACCAGCGCACCGTTCTCTATAAACAGGCTCAGCAGTTGCTGAAACAGCAAGTGCCGATCACGCCTGTTGCTCACTCGACCGTCAACCAACCGTTAAGCGTGAAGATTGAAGGGTTCAAAGTCAGCCCGTTCGGACGCAACGTTTTCTCGGGTGTCAGCATCGATTAACCCAACCGATTAGCCGCAACGCTGAGGGGCCCGTCTAGCCCCTCACGCAAGCGCTTTGCCGAAATTCGCCAATCAGGCATTTGGCAAACGTTTGCGATGTGTGAATGAGTTCTAAACCAATAACCGGCCAACCCAAAAAAGCCGGCATAAAAAGAAAGTAAAGGAGCTTCACCCATGAAACTGAGCAGCACCGCGATACTGGCCTTGGCCATAAGCAGCATCACCGCAACCGCTTATGCGGAAACCCAGAGCCAGGCGTTCACCCCGGTGACGATCAACGACAAGAGCGCCCAGGCGGAAGCCACCGGTTTCGTCGAAGGTCAATCGATCAGCGGTTCGACCCGTAACTGGTACGCCAACGAGCAACTGAAGCGTGGCGCCAAGTTCGCCTATAAAAAGGACGGTCAACTGGCTGAGACCGACCGCCGGATCAACTGGGTTCAGGGCACCATCGTCAAGTACAACTCGGGCTTCACCGAAGGTACTGTCGGTTTCAGCACTGAAATCGCGGCCTACAACGCCCTCGCGCTGGAGCGTGATCGCGAGAACCTGGCCTCCGGTAATGGCGGCGCGCCGAAAACCGGCCCGGCCTCCGGTAACAACCGTACCCTGACCCACAAAGACAACGGCGACGCCGTTGATCAGTGGAGCAAACTGGGCCTGGCCAACATCAAGGCGCGTGTTTCCAACACCACCCTGACCGCCGGCCGCATGAACTTCAGCAGCCCGCAAGTCGACGTGATCGGTAACCGTGCCCTGCCTTCGAGCTTCGAAGGTGTCGCGATCCACAGCGAAGAGTTCAACAACCTGGCGTTCGACGTGGCGACCTTCGACCGCGTCTCGCCACGTTCGGAGCAGAGCCTGCAAAAATTCCGCACTGAGTACGGCAACGGCCGGGTGGAATCCGATCACGTCAACACCGCCGGTATTTCCTACCAGCCATTCGCCAGCCTGACCACCAGCCTGTGGGGCACGCAGGCCGAAGACATCTGGAACCAGTACTACTTCGGCGCCACGCACGTATTGGGCGACAGCTCGGTACTGAGCCTGACCACCGGCCTGAACTACTACAAAACCGTCGACGAAGGCAAAAAGCTGCTGGGCGAAATCGACAACGACACCTACTCGCTGTCGTTCGGCCTGACTCACCTGGCCCACACCCTGACCTTCTCGTATCAGGAAGTGAACGGTAACGAGTACTTCGACTACCTGCACGAAACCAACGGCATCTACCTGGCCAACTCCCTGCTGTCCGACTTCAACGGCCCGAACGAGAAATCCTTCCAGGTTTCCTACGGCATCAACATGGCCGAATACGGCGTGCCAGGCCTGAAGTTCAACATCTACCAGGCGCGCGGCTGGGGCATCGACGGCACTCACTACAAGGGTGGCGGTTACGACGGCGTGCAGGCGATGGACGGCGAAACCCACTATGAATACGGCATCGGTGCAACCTACGCGGTACAGAGCGGCCCGCTCAAAGCCACCACGGTTCGCGGCACTTACACCGCTCACCGTGCCAGCGAAAACCAGGCTGACGGCAGCATCAACGAGTTCCGTCTGGTGACCACCATTCCGTTCAACATTCTGTAAAACGCCTGCCGACGGCTGACTCATGATGAGTCGGCCGTTCGGCTTTTTGTCTTCAACCGATTGCAGAGGGTTATCGATGAAAATGCTTCCCCTACGTGCGGCCATCGCGGCTGCGTTGCTGAGTGTCGCTGTTGGCGTCTCGGCCAAACCCCTAGTCGTCTGCACCGAAGCCAGCCCGGAAGGCTTCGATATGGTTCAGTACACAACTGCAGTCACGGCAGACGCTGTGGCCGAAACCATCTTCAACCGCCTGGCCGATTTCAAACCCGGCAGCACTGAAGTGATCCCGGCGCTCGCCGAATCCTGGGACATCAGCGAAGACGGTCTGACGTACACCTTCCATCTGCGCAAAGGCGTCAAATTTCACACCACCGAATACTTCAAGCCGACCCGCGACATGAACGCCGACGATGTGGTCTGGAGCTTCCAGCGTCAGCTGGATCCGAATCACCCGTGGCACAAACTGTCGAGCGTGGGCTTCCCGTACTTTGAAAGCATGGGCTTCAAAGAACTGCTCAAAAGCGTAGAAAAAGTCGACGACAACACGGTCAAGTTCACCCTGACCCGCCGCGAAGCGCCATTCCTGGCCGACATCGCGATGGCGTTCTCCTCGATCTACCCGGCCGAATACGCCGACCAGTTGCTCAAGGCCAACAAGACCGGCGACCTGAACAGCAAGCCGATCGGCACCGGCCCGTTCATCTTCCAGCGTTACGCCAAAGATGCGCAGGTTCGTTTCAAGGCCAACCCGGACTACTTCCGTGGCAAGCCACCAGCCGAAGCGCTGATTCTGGCGATCGCCACTGACAACAACGTGCGCCTGCAGAAGCTCAAGGCCAATGAGTGCCAAGTCGCGCTGTATCCGAAGCCGGATGACATCCCGAGCATCAAGAAAGACAGCAACCTGAAAGTCGAAGAACTCGACGCGATGACCGTCTCGTACATCGCCATGAACACCACGCACAAATACATGAGCGACGTGCGCGTGCGTAAGGCCATCGACATCGCCTTCGACAAGGAAGCCTACGTCAACGCGCTGTTCGGCAAGGGCAACGCCTCGGTCGCGGTCAACCCGTACCCGCCGACCTTGCTCGGCTACAACCACGACCTGAAGAATCCGCCACGCGATCTGGACAAGGCCCGCGCCCTGCTCAAGGAAGCCGGAGTACCGGAAGGCACCGTGTTTACTCTGTTTACCCGTAACGGCGGCGGCCCGACCAACCCGAACCCGATGCTCGGCGCGCAAATGATGCAGGCTGACCTGGCGAAAGTCGGGATCAAAATCGACATCCGTGTGATGGAATGGGGCGAAATGCTTAAACGCGCCAAGAACGGCGAGCACGACATGGTGTCTGCCGGATGGGCGGGTGACAACGGCGACCCGGATAACTTCCTGACGCCTATGCTCAGTTGTGAAGCGGCCAAGAACGGCGAAAACTATGCACGTTGGTGCAACGAGAAATTCCAGGCACTGCTGGATGAAGCACGGGCTAAAGTAGATCCGGCCGAACGCGCCGCGCTCTACGAACAGGCGCAAGTGCTGTTTAATCAGGATCAGCCATGGATCAGCATGGCCCACACCAGGATGTTCACGGCAATGCGCAACAACGTAGAGGGTTATCAAATCAGCCCTCTCACAACCAATAACTTCGCCACCACCCAGGTGAAGTAGATAAGAAACTCCCCGCGTCCCTGACCCCAGGGACGCCGGGCACGCCTAACCGGCTGATGAGGTACTACACAAGATGTTTAGTTTTATTGCCCGCCGACTGGGGTTATTGATCCCCACGTTTTTCGGCATCACCTTGCTGACCTTCGCGTTGATTCGCATGATCCCTGGCGACCCCGTGGAAGTGATGATGGGCGAACGTCGGGTCGACCCCGAAATGCACGCTCAGGCAATGGAACGCCTAGGTCTGAACAAACCGTTGTATGCCCAGTATCTGGACTACATCGGCAAACTGGCTCAAGGCGATCTCGGTGAATCCCTGCGCACGCGAACCAGCGTATGGACCGAGTTCTCCTCTCTATTCCCGGCGACCCTGGAACTGTCCATGGCCGCCCTGCTGTTCGCCGGCATTCTGGGCCTTCTGGCCGGGGTGATTGCGGCACTCAAGCGAGGATCCCTGTTCGACCATGGGGTGATGGGCATCTCCCTCGCGGGGTATTCGATGCCGATCTTCTGGTGGGGCCTGATCCTCATCATGTTCTTCTCGGTGAGCCTGGGCTGGACGCCGGTTTCCGGGCGGATCGACCTGCTCTACGACATCGAGCCGCGCACCGGTTTCATGCTGATCGACACGCTGCTGGCCGATGACGTCGGGGCGTTCTTCGACGCGCTGCATCACCTGATTCTGCCGGCCATCGTGCTCGGCACCATTCCGCTGGCGGTAATCGCGCGGATGACCCGTTCGTCGATGCTCGAAGTACTGCGCGAAGACTACATCCGCACCGCCAAGGCCAAAGGCCTGTCGCCGTCGCGCGTGGTATTCGTCCACGGTCTGCGTAACGCGCTGATTCCGGTACTCACCGTGGTCGGCCTGCAAGTCGGCACGCTGCTGGCCGGTGCGGTACTGACCGAAACCATTTTCTCCTGGCCCGGCATCGGTAAATGGCTGATCGAAGCCATCGGCGCGCGGGACTACCCGGTTGTGCAAAACGGCATCCTGTTAATCGCCTGCCTGGTGATTCTGGTCAACTTCGTAGTGGACATCCTCTACGGCTTTGCCAACCCACGCATCCGTCATCAGCGCTGAGGTCCAATCCAATGAGCACTCCAACTTCCTCAGTAGCGACGTCCGCCACCACCGCGGATCAAAGCCTGCTGTACCCGTCTCCGTACAAAGAATTCTGGCAAGCCTTCTCCAAGAACAAGGGCGCGGTTGCCGGCCTGATGTTCATGTTGCTGGTGATTTTCTGCGCGCTGTTCGCGCCGTGGGTCGCCCCGCACAACCCGAGCGAGCAATACCGCGACTTCCTGCTGACGCCGCCGGCGTGGCTTGAGGGCGGGCAGATTCAGTTCCTGCTCGGCACCGATGAACTCGGCCGTGATTTGCTGTCGCGTCTGATTCAGGGCTCGCGCCTGTCGCTGCTGATCGGCTTGTCTTCGGTGGTAATGTCGCTGATTCCGGGGATTCTGCTCGGTCTGTTCGCCGGTTTCTTCCCGAAGATGATTGGCCCGACCATCATGCGTCTGATGGACATCATGCTGGCCCTGCCGTCGTTGCTGCTGGCTGTGGCGATTGTCGCCATCCTCGGCCCTGGCCTGATCAACACCGTGATTGCGATTGCGGTGGTTTCCCTGCCGTCCTACGTGCGTCTGACTCGTGCCGCCGTGATGGGCGAACTGAACCGCGACTACGTGACCGCTGCGCGCCTCGCGGGTGCCGGTCTGCCACGCCTGATGTTCATCACCGTGCTGCCGAACTGCATGGCACCGCTGATCGTTCAGGCGACCCTGAGCTTCTCCTCGGCGATTCTCGATGCCGCTGCGTTGGGCTTCCTCGGCCTTGGCGTACAACCGCCAACTCCTGAGTGGGGCACCATGCTGGCTTCGGCCCGCGACTACATCGAACGCGCCTGGTGGGTGGTGAGCCTGCCTGGTTTGACCATTTTGCTCAGCGTGCTGGCAATCAACTTGATGGGCGA
>NZ_JBIVMX010000019.1:47487-88535 GCF_044753305.1 Pseudomonas sp. NPDC088429
ACCGCCTGCGCGATGCGCTCGACCCGAAACTCAAGAACGCCGCCTGAGGAGATTCCCATGTCACTGCTAGAAATCAAGAATCTCAACGTTCGCTTCGGCGACAAGACCGCGACCCCGGTGGTCGACGGCCTCGACCTGAAAGTCGACAAAGGCGAAGTACTGGCCATCGTCGGTGAATCGGGCTCGGGTAAATCCGTGACCATGATGGCGCTGATGGGCCTGATCGAGCATCCCGGCATCGTCACCGCTGACTCGCTCAACTTTGACGGCAAAGACATGCTCAAGCTGAGCAATCGTCAGCGTCGGCAGATCGTCGGCAAAGACCTGTCGATGGTTTTTCAGGATCCGATGACCGCGCTGAACCCGAGCTACACCGTCGGTTTCCAGATCGAAGAAGTGCTGCGTCTGCACCTGAAAATGTCCGGCAAGCAGGCGCGTAAACGTGCGATCGAACTGCTGGAAAAAGTTGAAATCCCCGGCGCCGCCAGCCGTATGGACGCCTACCCGCATCAACTGTCCGGCGGTATGAGCCAGCGCGTTGCGATCGCCATGGCGATTGCCGGCGAACCGAAACTGCTGATCGCCGACGAACCGACCACGGCTCTGGACGTGACGATTCAGGCGCAGATCATGGATCTGCTGCTGGCGTTGCAGAAAGAACAGAACATGGGCCTGGTGCTGATCACTCATGACCTCGCGGTTGTGGCTGAAACCGCCCAGCGCGTCTGCGTGATGTACGCAGGGCAAGCCGTGGAAGTCGGCCAAGTGCCGCAACTGTTCGACATCCCGGCGCACCCGTACAGCGAAGCGCTGCTCAAGGCGATTCCCGAGCACAGCCTCGGCGCCTCACGTCTGTCGACCCTGCCGGGCATCGTCCCGGGCCGTTACGACCGTCCGCAGGGTTGCCTGCTGTCGCCGCGTTGCCCGTACGTGCAGGACAGCTGCCGCGCGCAGCGTCCAGGCCTTGATCCGAAAGCCCACAGCCTCGCCCGCTGCTTCTACCCGCTGAATCAGGAGGTGGCGTAATGGCCGTCGTACTTACCGCCCGCGACCTGACCCGTCACTACGAAGTGTCCCGTGGCCTGTTCAAGGGCCATGCGACCGTGCGCGCACTCAACGGCGTGTCGTTCGAACTGGAAGCCGGCAAGACCCTCGCCGTTGTAGGCGAGTCGGGTTGCGGCAAATCCACCCTCGCCCGTGCGTTGACGCTGATTGAAGAGCCTTCGTCCGGCTCGTTGAAAATCGCCGGGCAGGAAGTCGCCGGCGCCGACAAGGCTCAGCGCAAGCAACTGCGCAAAGACGTGCAGATGGTGTTCCAGAGCCCGTACGCCTCGTTGAATCCACGGCAGAAAGTCGGTGACCAGCTCGGCGAACCGCTGCTGATCAACACCAACCTCTCCGCCGCCGAACGTCGCGAGAAAGTCCAGGCGATGATGAAGCAGGTCGGCTTGCGCCCTGAGCACTACCAGCGTTATCCGCACATGTTCTCCGGCGGCCAGCGTCAGCGTATCGCCCTGGCGCGCGCGATGATGCTGCAACCGAAAGTGCTGGTGGCGGACGAACCGACCTCGGCGCTCGACGTATCGATTCAGGCGCAGGTGCTCAACCTGTTCATGGATCTGCAGCAGGAGTTCAACACCGCGTATGTGTTCATCTCGCACAACCTCGCGGTGGTGCAACACGTCGCCGATGACGTGATGGTGATGTACCTCGGCCGTCCAGTGGAAATGGGCCCGAAGAACGACATCTACGAACGCCCGCTGCACCCGTACACCCAGGCGCTGCTGTCGGCGACCCCGACCATTCACCCGGATCCGAACAAGCCGAAAATCAAAATCGTCGGCGAACTGCCTAACCCGCTCAATCCGCCACCGGGCTGCGCTTTCCACAAGCGCTGCCCGTACGCGACCGAGCGTTGCAGCACCGAAGAACCGGCACTGCGTCCGCTGGATAACCGGCAGGTGGCTTGCCACTACGCCGAGCAATTCCTCGACGGCGCGGCGTAAGCAAATCTGAATGATGATGCAAAAACTGTGGGAGTGGGCTTGCTCACGAAAGCGTCGTATCAGTCACTTTAATCGTTGACTGACAAGCCGCCTTCGCGAGCAAGCCCGCTCCCACAGGGAATGCGTTTCAAACAGAGTCAAGTATTGATAAAACCTCTTCTGTCTCGACTGTGCATAATTCGAGACAGCAGGAGGTTTCTTTAGTGATATTTCAGAGCTGATGATTAGCCATTGTTAGTTACTGCCCTCAAAACCAGAAAATTCCCCCTTGACCACGATATCCTTCTCCTCGCCATTTACTCTGGCGATCGTTGCTTCAGCTTCGATGACCGCTTCTTGGGTCAATTTATCGAACTTTACAAACTTGATGAAGCCGGAAATACCGTTATATCCAACGTCGGCAGAAGCCTCATAATGCGCTGTCGCCGCCCCCGCAGAACCAAACTGCTCAATCTGGTAACTTTCTCCGGCTCTAATATCCAGCGTACGCACAAAGAAGATTAGCCATTCGCCTTTGTCATTACGTCCTTCAAAACTAAAACCCAGATCGGACAGATTTTGATATGCCAGAACATCGGTGGTTGAAAAACCCTCCACGGTAGTACCCTTCGCCTGTAACTTCCCGGTCGTCTTTTTTCTTTCGTTAGCGCTCATCATGCAATTCCTTTTGGTCATTTATAAAAACACCCGTTTGCGGATGTATTTGTAATGACCGCATAACAAGCCGTCTACTGTCATATCTGACAGGTATCTCTACATAATCCTGATAATCTGACAGACGGTTCCAGACGAAAAGTCGATCTTGCTCGATCCGGACAACACGTTGTTAAAACTGTAGGAGCTGCGGCACGCTGCGATCTTTAGATTCTGATTGATAAAATCCAGATCAAAAGATCGCAGCGTGCCGCAGCTCCTACAGGGATATCGCAACCAGAGGTTTATTTGATCTTAGATCTACGTCTGGCTATCGCCCTCATCCGGATCATCAGTGTCCGGCTCGTCGGTGGTCGAGTCGTCATCGTCGGCGGCACCGCCCTGCCCCTGATCGCCCGGCTCGGACTCGGATTTGGCGAGCATCAAGCCGCTGTGCCCCACCTGCCCGTTGAAGGCCTGAGAATCATGATCCTCGCACTCGGCCCAGGCCGTCGCGGTGCCGAGGGACAACATCACCATCACTTTCAATAGCAATAAAACGCGTAGCAATCTGCTCTTCATAGCCGACTCCATCCTTTTCCAGGTGAGACATACGTGCCTGACTGGCGCTGTGTGAAATCTAGTTCCGATCAGCCGTGTTCACCAGATAGGACGCTAAAGGCCGAGTGGAAATGCCCTTGAAGGACAGATTGCTTTTGAATAACACTGATAGCTGAATCACCTAAGTGACGGGTTGTGCGGGGTGGACGAACGAGTGGCTTGGCGGGTCAACGGATTTTAAAACAGCACAAGCACCGTACTGGCCAGCCAAACGTTGTGGCCAAGTACATCGAGAGATTACAAAAAACCGACTTGAGATCAAAAGCCCCTCACCCTAACCCTCTCCCGGAGGGAGAGGGGACTGATCTGAGGTGATTGGGAGAGGTAGGCCGACGTGGGATACCGAGTCGAGCCCAGATTCTGAAAGGCTCACAAATCGGCTCCCACTCCCTCTGGAGAGGACTGGGCGGGCGGCGTTCCGATGAGGGGCAAAAACACCACAAATCCAAAGCCGAAACCGTGCTCCTCACCACTCAATAGGCCGAGTGTCAGCTCGCCTGCTCTTGATCTTGATCTTGATCTTGATCCACAGGCGACATCGGAAGGCTGAGTGGAGGGATTGATCCGGGCGTGGGAGCGCAGCGACCGTTTGGCGCAGCCAAACACAGCGAGAGGAGGTGCAGCGCAGCAAACCGTAGGCGCTGCGCCCGGATCAATCCCGCAGCGAAGGAACCCCGAGCCCCAGCGAGCGGGCCGCACGTAGGAGCAAGCGTTTTTTTGCTTACTTTTTTTAGGCGTTTGTAAAAAAAGTGAGTCGCCGTAAGGGCGAAACCGTAATCAGAAACTCCCGCAGAAACGGATATGCCCCCAAACCCAAGGCAATAAAAAACCCCCAAGGCATACACCTTGGGGGCTTCGGACAAAACAGTTCAGAACTTAGTGATGCTCACGCGTCGCCCGGAATTTCACGTCCGGCCAGCGCTCTTCCATCAACGCCAGGTTAACCCGTGTCGGCGCGAGGTAGGTCAAATGACCGCCACCATCGACCGCCAGGTTCTCCACAGCCTTGTTGGAAAACTCCTCAAGCTTCTTCTTGTCGCTGCACTCAATCCAGCGCGCGGAATACACAGTGATCGGCTCATACGAGCACTCAACCTTGTATTCCTCCTTCAAACGGCTGGCGACCACATCAAACTGCAGCACACCCACGGCGCCAAGAATGATGTCGTTGCTGCGCTCCGGGAAGAACACCTGCGTTGCACCCTCTTCGGCCAACTGCTGCAGACCCTGACGCAACTGCTTGGACTTCAGCGGATCACGCAGACGCACACGACGGAACAGCTCCGGCGCAAAGTGCGGAATGCCGGTGAACCCGAGAACTTCACCTTCGCTGAAGGTGTCGCCGATCTGGATGGTGCCGTGGTTGTGCAGGCCGATGATGTCGCCCGCAAAAGCCTCTTCCAGTTGCTCACGCTCGGAGGAGAAGAACGTCAGGGCGTCGCCGATGCGCACGTCCTTGCCGGTGCGCACGTGGCGCATCTTCATGCCTTTCTCGTACTTGCCGGAGCAGATACGCATGAACGCGATACGGTCGCGGTGCTTCGGGTCCATGTTCGCCTGGATCTTGAAGATGAAGCCCGAGAACTTCTCTTCGACCGGCTCAACGGTACGTTCGTTGGCGACACGGGCCAATGGACGCGGGGCCCAATCGACAACGGCGTCGAGTACGTGGTCAACACCGAAGTTGCCCAAAGCCGTACCGAAGAACACCGGGGTCAGCTGACCGTCGAGGAATTCCTGCTGGTTGAATTCGTGGCAGGCGCCCTGAACCAGCTCAAGCTGATCGATGAAACGGTCGTACTCGTCGCCCAGGTGTGCGCGGGCTTCGTCGGAGTCGAGTTTCTCGATGATCTTGGTTTCGGTGCGCTCGTGACCGTGGCCGGCGGTGTAAACAATGATGTAGTCATCGGCCAGGTGGTACACGCCTTTGAAGTCGCGGTAGCAACCGATCGGCCAGGTGATCGGCGCGGCTTTGATCTTCAGAACGGCTTCGATTTCGTCGAGCAGTTCGATCGGGTCGCGGATGTCACGGTCGAGTTTGTTGATGAAGCTGACGATCGGCGTGTCACGCAGACGGCAGACGTCCATCAGCGCGATGGTACGCGGCTCAACACCTTTACCGCCGTCGAGCACCATCAGCGCCGAGTCGACCGCCGTCAAGGTGCGATAAGTATCTTCAGAGAAGTCTTCGTGGCCCGGGGTGTCGAGCAGGTTGATCATGTGTTCGCGATACGGGAACTGCATGACCGACGTGGTAATGGAAATACCCCGCTGCTTTTCCATCTCCATCCAGTCGGATGTCGCATGGCGATCGGATTTACGGGATTTCACCGTACCGGCCACTGCAATCGCCTTGCCCATCAACAGGAGCTTTTCGGTGATCGTGGTTTTACCGGCATCGGGGTGGGAAATAATGGCGAAAGTGCGGCGTTTCGCGACTTCGGCGGCCTGGTTGGTCATGGGAAATCGCCTGGCGGTGATTCAAAAAAGGGCGGCGAGTATAGCTTAAAATGTAACCGCCGAACCACCGTCCCTCGGGCCCGCAAAACCCTGTAGGAGCTGCCGCAGGCTGCGATCTTTTGCTCTGTTGCGCTAGAACAAAGTCAAAAGATCGCAGCCTTCGGCAGCTCCTACAGGTGGCCAGATGGCATCTTATGTGGGAACCTTTCAGCGCTCGGAGACGTCCATCCCCTGTTACGACATGTCGTCAGGGGCTGAAAAATCAGCAAGTTAGCCTGACGAGGCTGCGCTCATGGCTCGCTTTCAGACCGCTTTTCCGGTGCTGAAGGAGCTGCTTCTCGCGAACGTTTATTCCCGGCAGCCATGTATGGCATGCCACACGGGAGAGCGTTTGCCGACTACAAAAAAAGGAGTCCGCCTGTGGCTATCCGCTATGGCAAAGGGCTGATTGGAGGTGCGGTGGTGATCGCGCTCCTGGCCCTGCTGGTCCACTGGATCGGCATCAACACGATCGAACACTACCGCGACGATTTGTTGTTTTACCTGCAAGCTCATCTGATTCTCGTCCTCGCTTCAATGCTGGCCGCCCTTGTCGTGGGCATCCCCGCCGGCATCTTCCTCAGTCGCCCGACCATGGTCGGACGCGCCGAACGCTTCATGCAAATCTTCAATATCGGTAACACCGTGCCGCCGCTGGCCGTACTTGCGATTGCCCTGGGCGTCCTCGGCATCGGCAGTGGCCCGGCGATCTTCGCTTTATTCCTCGCCTCCTTGTTGCCGATTGTGCGCAACACCTACGAAGGCCTTAAAAACGTTCAGGGATCGCTCAAAGAAGCGGCCGTCGGCATCGGCATGACGCCGCGCCAGGTGCTGTGGAAAGTCGAATTGCCCAACGCCGTGCCGATCATTGTCGGCGGTGTGCGTGTGGCCCTGGCGATCAACGTCGGCACCGCGCCGCTGGCATTCCTGATCGGCGCCAACAGCCTCGGCAGTCTGATCTTCCCCGGCATCGCCCTGAACAATCAGCCGCAACTGGTACTCGGCGCTGCGTGCACCGCACTGCTCGCGTTGCTGCTCGATGGCGTCGTCACACTCGCCAGCCGTCTCTGGCTGGAACGCGGTTTGCGCACGTCTTAAGGCTTTTGCGAAGGAATACCTATGAAACGATTTAGCTTGATTCTAAGCCTGATGCTGAGCAGCGCTCTGCTGTTCGCCGGCATCGCGCAAGCCGCTGACAAACCGGTAATCCGCCTCGGCGCCCGGGTCTTCACCGAGCAGACCCTGCTCGCGGAAATCACCGCGCAATACCTGCGCAGCAAAGGCTACGACGCGCAGATCACTGGCGGTCTGGGCAGCAACCTCGCCCGCAGCGCTCACGAAAGCGGGCAACTGGACTTGCTCTGGGAGTACACCGGCGTGTCGCTGGTGGCTTACAACCATGTCACCGAGAAACTCGACAGCGCTCAGTCCTACGCCCGGGTGAAAGAACTCGACGCCAAAAAAGGCCTGATCTGGCTGACGCCGTCGAAATTCAGCAACACCTACGCCCTCGCGCTGCCGAAAAAAGTGGCTGAGGAATATCCGCAGATCACCAACATCAGCCAGTTGAACGAGGTGCTGCGTGCTGAAGCCAAGACCAATCACCTGGTGGCGCTGGACACCGAGTTCGCCAACCGCTCCGACGGCCTGATCGGCATGGTCGACCTCTACGGCATGAACCTGACCCGCAAGAACATCCGCCAGATGGATGCCGGGCTGGTTTACACGGCGTTGCGCAACGGTCAGGTGTTCGCCGGTCTGGTCTACACCACCGACGGTCGCCTCAGCGCCTTTGGCCTGAAACTGTTGGAAGACGACAAACACTACTTCCCCGATTACACCGCTGCGCCCGTGGTGCGCCAGGCAACACTGGACGCCAACCCGAAACTGGCCGAGCAACTCAAGCCGCTGGCCGAACTGTTCGACGACGAAACCATGCGCCAGCTCAACGCGCGGGTCGATGTCGATCATGAAAGCCCATCGTCCGTTGCCGCCGATTTCCTGCGCCAACATCCGCTGAATTAAAGGAGGAAAAGTCATGGAATTCTTCAACGCCTTTTCCCATCTCGACTGGCAACAGGTGATGCACCTGACCTGGCAGCACATCACCCTGGTCGGCATCGCTGTAACGTTGGCGATTGTCGTCGGCGTGCCGCTGGGCATTTTGATGACGCGCTTCCCGAGCCTCGCCGGCCCGCTGCAGGCCAGCGCCACGGTGCTGCTGACCGTGCCGTCGATTGCGCTGTTCGGTTTGCTGCTGCCGTTCTACTCGACGTTCGGTCAGGGCCTCGGCCCGATGCCGGCGATCACCGCCGTGTTCCTCTATTCACTGCTGCCGATCATGCGCAACACCTACCTCGCCCTCACCGGCGTCGAACCCGGCATTCGTGAAGCCGCACGCGGCATCGGCATGACTTTCGGCCAGCGCCTGCGCATGGTCGAACTGCCAATCGCGGTGCCCGTCATCCTCGCCGGCGTGCGCACCGCCGTGGTGATGAACATCGGCGTGATGACCATCGCCGCGACCATCGGCGCTGGCGGCCTCGGTGTGTTGATCCTCGCTTCCATCAGCCGCAGTGACATGTCGATGCTGATCGTCGGCGCGCTGCTGGTCAGTCTTCTGGCCATTTTCGCTGACCTGTTTCTCCAATGGCTGCAACGCTCGTTGACTCCAAAAGGACTCCTCAAATGATCGAACTTCAAAACCTCAGCAAAACTTTCCAAAGCAACGGCAAAGACGTCAAAGCCGTGGATTCGGTGAGCCTGACCGTCAATGAAGGCGAGATCTGTGTGTTCCTCGGGCCATCGGGTTGCGGCAAAAGCACCACGCTGAAAATGATCAACCGCCTGATCAAACCGACCTCGGGCAAGATCCTCATCAACGGCGAAGACACCACCGACCTCGACGAAGTAACTCTGCGTCGCAACATCGGCTACGTGATCCAGCAGATCGGTCTGTTCCCGAACATGACCATCGAAGAGAACATCGTTGTCGTGCCGAAACTGCTCGGCTGGGACAAACAGAAATGCCACGACCGCGCCCGCGAGTTGATGAGCATGATCAAGCTTGAGCCCAAGCAGTATCTGCATCGTTATCCGCGTGAATTGTCCGGTGGCCAGCAACAGCGCATCGGCGTGATCCGCGCACTGGCGGCGGATGCGCCGCTGCTGCTGATGGATGAGCCGTTCGGTGCGGTTGACCCGATCAACCGCGAGATGATCCAGAACGAATTCTTCGAGATGCAGCGGGCGCTGAACAAGACCGTGATCATGGTCAGCCACGACATCGACGAAGCCATCAAACTCGGCGACAAAATCGCAATCTTCCGCGCCGGCAAACTGCTGCAGATCGATCACCCGGACACGCTGCTCGCGCACCCGGCGGACGACTTTGTCAGCAACTTCGTCGGCCAGGACAGCACACTCAAGCGTCTGCTGTTGGTCAAAGCGGAAGATGCGGCGGACAACGCGCCATCGGTGAGCCCGGAAACGCCAGTGGCCGATGCGCTGGAATTGATGGATGAACATGACCGTCGTTATGTCGTCGTCACTTGTGCTGATAACAAGGCACTGGGCTATGTGCGTCGTCGTGATCTGCACCGTCAGACTGGCACTTGTGCGCAATTCCTGCGTGAGTTCAACGCCACCGCCGCGTACGACGAGCATCTGCGCATTCTGTTGTCGCGCATGTACGAGTTCAACCGTTCGTGGCTGCCGGTGATGGACGCCGAGCGGGTGTTCCTCGGTGAGGTGACGCAGGAGTCGATTGCCGAGTATCTGAGCTCCGGCAAATCCCGCGGCGGCAAGACCAGCATCGTCTCGCCAGCTGAGGCCGTAGTCGCCTGATGAATCGGTAAATACACAAAACCCTGTGGGAGCGAGCTTGCTCGCGAAAGCGCAAGATCAGTCAACAACGATGTCGACTGTGAAAAAGCCTTCGCGAGCAAGCTCGCTCCCACAGGATCCGGGTGATTTTTTCTTCATTCGTCATGCGGAAATTAATCTCAACACTGCATAACCGCACAGCCTGTCTAAAACGACCTGCGAAACAGCCAAATCCCCCCTCATACCCTCCCCTCGCCGCCAACGTCGCCGATGTTGCCGCCATCACACTTATCCACGACTTCGCCGACATAATCCGTGAACGTGCAGGTATTTTTAACACTTCGAAATTCTCGGGGAACATCTGTCCGTCATCTCGGTCGGCTACAAAGAGTGATCAAAGCGACGCACGTCAGAAGCGTGCAAAAACGCGACATTTTTAGTTGATCTCAGGCCCCTCACGCCCTAAAGTTCGCGCCGAACGTCCATGCTGGAAACGATCCATCCGGCTCAAGTACTGACGACGAGACAGCAAGGCCAAGGGCAAATCCGCCCGTGGCCTTTTTGCTTTCGGCGACATGCCTTGGGAAGTAGGCGAACCAAAGTGGGGATACGGAGGGCGTTCATTTGCACCCATTGTTTAATTCAGTTTGCCAGTAGGAGTTCCCAGCATGTCGATCAATGTCGAAGACTATTTCGCGCGCGCCACTTTTGACAAAATGAAGGCGTTTGCCGACAAACAGGAAACCCCGTTCGTGGTGATCGACACCGCGATGATCAGCCAGGCCTACGATGACCTGCGCGCCGGTTTCGAATTCGCCAAGGTCTACTACGCGGTCAAGGCCAACCCGGCCGTCGAGATCATCGACCTGCTCAAAGAGAAGGGTTCGAGCTTCGACATCGCCTCGATCTACGAGCTGGATAAGGTGATGGATCGCGGCGTCAGCGCCGACCGTATCAGCTACGGCAACACCATCAAGAAATCCAAGGACATCCGCTACTTCTACGAGAAGGGCGTGCGTCTGTTCTCCACCGACTCCGAAGCCGACCTGCGCAACATCGCCAAGGCTGCACCGGGGTCGAAAGTCTATGTGCGCATCCTCACCGAAGGCTCGACCACGGCTGACTGGCCACTGTCGCGCAAATTCGGCTGCCAGACCGACATGGCCATGGATCTGCTGATCCTCGCTCGCGACCTCGGCCTGGTGCCTTACGGCATCTCCTTCCACGTTGGTTCGCAGCAGCGCGACATCAGCGTCTGGGACGCAGCGATCGCCAAGGTCAAAGTGATCTTCGAGCGTCTGAAAGAAGAAGACGGCATTCACCTCAAGCTGATCAACATGGGCGGTGGCTTCCCGGCCAACTACATCACCCGCACCAACAGCCTGGAAACCTACGCCGAAGAAATCATCCGCTTCCTCAAGGAAGACTTCGGTGATGACCTGCCGGAAATCATTCTCGAGCCAGGCCGTTCGTTGATCGCCAACGCCGGTATTCTGGTCAGCGAAGTGGTACTGGTCGCACGCAAGTCGCGCACGGCTGTTGAACGCTGGGTGTACACCGATGTGGGCAAGTTCTCCGGCCTGATCGAAACCATGGACGAAGCGATCAAGTTCCCGATCTGGACCGAGAAGAAGGGCGAGATGGAAGAAGTGGTCATCGCCGGCCCGACTTGCGACAGCGCCGACATCATGTATGAAAACTACAAGTACGGTTTGCCGCTGAACCTGGCGATTGGTGATCGGTTGTACTGGTTGTCGACCGGTGCTTACACCACCAGTTACAGCGCGGTTGAGTTCAATGGCTTTCCACCGTTGAAGTCGTATTACGTGTAAGCGTCTTACCCGTAACGCAAAAAGCCCATGACCTGTCATGGGCTTTTTTATGCGTTACAGCCGGGTCAATTTGCCCAGTTGGTCCGACATGCTTTGCACATCGTTCAACGGCCCCTTGAGCATCGGCAGCGCAGATTTCGCCCGCGCCATCGTCATCGCCGGATAATGGTCTCGAAGCATCTGTTGCGCTTCATCCAGCATGCACGACATCCGATGGCAGAAATCGCTGAGGTTGTTCGCCGCACTGGCAGCGCGTCGGCGCAGGTTGAACAGAAACTCGACATGTTCTTTGGACTGCGCGATTCGCTCCTCCTGCGAATACAACCGGCCTGGCTCATAAGTCGTGCCGGGCAGACCGATTTTACCCAGACTGTAATAGGCCTCGATCTTGGGGATCGGTTTATCGCACGTGCATATCGGCATCGTCAGGCACTCGATGAAACGCACGAAGATGCCGTGGATCGACTCGGCCAGTCCGATCACCCGGGTTTTGAAATTGAGCACCATGCCCCGATATTGCTCAAGCCGGCGATCCATTTCGCGCAGCACATCGATGATGCTTTCGGCAGGTGCATTACCCCAGGCAGGCGACCTCACCAGTGAAAATTGCCGCGGATCGATCGTGACGATCGTCTTTCGGCGATTGTCGGCCTCTGAAACGACTGCCTGAAACTCTTCGATAAAGGCAAAAATCTCACGCAACACCTGCGCAGAACGGCTGCCAAGCGCCGGTGTGGCCACCTGTATCGCCCGCCAACACATTTCACTGGTTTGTGCAGCCTGCCTCAGGCTTTGAACATTCGGCGGCGGCACCATGATGTGCTTTTGCCGTTCGAAGATCCCGGTAAACTCGGTCATTTCCTGCAAGGCAGGGGGTAGATCCTGCAGAAACTTCACATACTGCTTCAATGCAGCGAAGTTTTTTTCTGCCAGTAAATATTCAAGCATCAGCCTCTCCTTAGTCTGATCGTACTTTCATTGCCGATGGAACCGTGCCCATCGGCAATCCTGCGCCGGACTCTGATATCACACACAAATGCAGAGCACGCCTACCGGCAGACTCAGCGCTGCGGAACGGACAGCGGATTAAGGAAAGCGATAAACAGTGGCGCATGCTGTTTCAACGCGGCACTGAGTGCATCACAGTCGTCCGACACTTCGACATCGATTGCATCGCGCAACTGCTCAAAAGCATTCACGGCAGGACGGTAGGTGGCGGCATATTCGGCGCGACAGTCTTCCATGGCGTGAATGGCCTTCAGGTAAGTGACCTTGCCTTGCGAATCACGGATACCCGCGCGCTCGCTTTCAATCTCGGCCTGCACGCCATCGATTTTCAGCTTCAGCTTGTCGCTCTCACGCACCATGTCCAGGAAGCGCACAGACTCACGAATGCCAATAAGGGTTCGCTTCAGTTGGTCGATGGCCGCCATCACCAGTTTGATTTCCGGCGGAGCCAGGCCCAGTTCGGTGATCTTGGCGATGGTCAGCTCAACGTCCTTGCCCAGATTCTCGATACCGCTTTTTTCCAGCAGATTGACCCCGTTAATGATGACCTTTCGATCGGCCGCAAGCTCTGCAAGTTTGCTGTCCAGCTGTGCAATTTCTGCATCGGCCACGAGCGCGTCGCGCTGGAAATCGGCGATGTAAGCCTGCGTCGGGCGCATATCAAACCGTGCATCAATATTGCGCAAGGCGTTACGCACCAGAGTTGCCTGCTTGGTCATGGCAGAGGAAATCGAACGCAAAATATCCTTGCGCTCATCGTCGATTTCTTCAATGACCTCAGGATCGGTTTCTTTCAACCGATCCTTCTCGTTGCGGGCGAGACGTCGCAGGCTGTTTTGCAGATCATTCACTCCGGTCTGGGCCGAATCCTGCAATTGGTTTTGGCATTGCCCCATGCCACTCACAGTGCGCTTGAAGCGGTCGAACAGATCGGGCAGGTAACCCAGTTTAGTCTTCAAGACTTCTGCCTGAGTGCGAGCTTCACGCATCTGTTCGACAGTGGAGGCCAAAGTGGCCATGTCCACAGGCGGATAGCTCACTGTCGCGCTGAGACTGATCACACGCGAGGTTCGCGTGCTGAACGAATAGTTGCGCTCGTATTCTTCATCAGCCTCTTTGAAGACCTGAATAAGCTTGTCCGAGTCGGTCTCGATGGTTTTCCATGGCAGCACGACTTCTTCGAACTCGGTACCGAAGACCCGCAGGCTCAAGGCATCGTTGACGCGGCCCATCGCAGCGACCGAGTTGGAAATGTGCAGGTAGAGGCTTTTCCAGACATGCATCAGGTTCTGCGTGGCGATGTCGGCATCGATGGTCACGATCATCAGACTTTGCAGGTCATGTTTGACGCGGGCAAGAGAACCGAGTGTCTGGTTCTTGCTCGCCAACACCTGGATATCCCGTTCCTGTTCGGCATACAACGCTTTGCGTGCAGCACGAATATTTTCCGCCTCCACCCCCATGTAGATAGCCATGGCCAGGCCCACGATGTTCATCCCGGCGGCAGACTTCAATGCCTCCTGAACAGCGGCCTTGTATTCAGTGTTTTTGATATCGATTTCTTTGGCACGATTATCGATGTCATTCTTCAATACCTTGATATCTGCTGCCAACGTACTGCTGTCGATCAAACCGACCCTGAGTTTGATATTGGGCAGGACATGTTCGCGCAGATCATAACCAAATAAGTCCAGGTCATTCTTGATGCCTTGCACATCGCTGAGGTTTTTATTGATCCGCTCGAATATTCGCTGCAGGTAATAGCCCAACGTCGCGACGGTATCCGGATCAATTTCAATATCCGGAAACTTGTCACCCAATTCAATTTCGAGTGCTTTAAGCTGGGCAAGTGTTTTAATCTTGTTTTTCTTGAGGAACGCGACCGAATCATCGTCGCTCAAGACTTCCTGAATCGCCTTGCCATAATTGAGCATGCTGCTGGCAAAGCTCTTCAGCCCCTGCCCGGTCATCATGATGCGTTCACGCAGCGGCGACCAGCGTCTTGCGTGGTTGCGGGTGTTTACAAAGGTCGAGAGGAAATCTGTCGGATTCAGCCCTGGGCCGCCGTTCTGCCCTGCGCCATAGCGCAGATAATCTTCGACATCCTTCAGGGTATGCGGCAGCGCCAGGCCGGCGGCTTCATATTTACGCAAATCAATGATCTGCTTTTTAGTGAGGAGCAACCCTCTGTCGCGTACTACATCATCGCCATCCGACGTCGATGCGTCACTTAGTAACTTTGGCGCCGCCGCCGCCATCTGCATAACTTGTTCAGGCGAGGCATTATTCAGGGCATCGCCCCATAAGCTGGAAGAAGACATGATCATTCCTTTAATCAGTTTGGTAAGAACTTAAACTTGCCAGACAGACTTAAACATAAAAGCCGCACTTAAAAAAAGCGCTTCATGACTTCAATATATTTATAAAGAATACTTACAACTGGACATACGACTCGATACTTGCGAACAGCGCCTTGAATTCAACTAGACGCTGATGTGCCCTGCGCGTTCTTTATACTCTTGAGCCAATGCCTGAATGGCCGTGTGTGCTGCGCTCTCCAAAGTCTGGGCAGCCACGCCGAGAAACGCAGCATGCCCCCCGAACATTGCCTTGCGGTACCAGCCTGACGCCTCTTCAATCTGTGAGCGCTCGGCCAGCACGCTGGCATAACTGAACTGGCCACGGAAGTCGCCGGCCTGCGCCGAGCGGCGATACCAGTCGAAGGCTGCGGCAGGGTCCGCGCGACAATGGCGCCCCTCTTCAAGATAACGCCCGAGCAGGTTCATCGACTTGGCGTGTCCGGACTCGGCGGCCTGGCGATAAAGCGCCAATGCTTGCGGCTGATCGACCGCCACGCCGCGCCCGGTCGCCAAGAGATTTGCCAGGTTGTACATCGCCCAATCGAGGCCTGCCTGCGCCGCGACTCGATAATGCTGCGCTGCAACCGACGCATCCGCTGCAACGCCCCAGCCATGCTCATGACAACGCCCGAGCATGTTGCGCGCCATCAGGTGCCCGCGTCCGGCGGCGATGCCGAACCAGCGCAGCGCCAGCGCTTGATCCTTAGCGATGCCCTGGCCGTCCAGCAGGAGTTGCCCGAGCAATGCCTGCGCTTCAACCTCGCCCTCGCCCGCTGCCAGCAAAATGGCTTGGGCCGCACGGGCCGGACTTTCAGTGAGCATGGCGCTGAGTTGTTCGCCGCTGAGGATTTCCTCGCGGCGCAGTTGGAAACTCATACCTCGACCCAGCGACGCAGCAGGTTGTGATACGTGCCGGTAAGGCGGATCAGCGAAGGATGATCCGGCATGTCCTGCGTCAACTGCTGAATCGCGCCGTCCATCTCGAACAGCAGCGCGCGCTGGCTGTCTTCGCGCACCAGGCTTTGCGTCCAGAAGAACGACGCATAGCGCGCGCCGCGAGTGACTGCGTTGACCTTGTGCAGGCTGGTGCCGGGGTACAACACCATGTCGCCGGCGGGCAGTTTCACTTGTTGAGTGCCGTAGGTGTCCTGGATTTCCAGTTCGCCGCCGTCGTAATCCTCGGGCTCGCTGAAGAACAGCGTGGCCGACAGATCGGTGCGCACGCGCTCGATGCTGCCCTTCGGTTGGCGCACGGCGTTGTCGATGTGGAAATCGAAGCTGCCACCGGCCGTGTAACAGTTCACCAACGGTGGGAAGACTTTGTGCGGCAATGCGGCCGACATGAACAGCGGATTTTTCCACAGCCGCTCGAGCATCGCCGCGCCGATTTCCTTGGCCAGCGGATGACCTTCAGGCAGTTGCAGATTGTGCTTGGCCTTGGCCGACTGGAAGCCGGCGGTGATCTTGCCATCGGCCCAGTCAGCCTTCTGCAAAGCCTGGCGAATGCGCTGCACCTCGTCTTTCGCGAACAGTGCGGGGATGTGCAGCAGCATGGCGATGTCACCTGATGGCAAAGAGGCGGCAATGGTATTGATTCTTATTGTCTGTGTAAAACCCGGGAGACGAATGAACTGGCAGAAACCGTAAGGTTAAATTGTAAAGAATGTAAATTCAGTGCGAATAACAATGTTTCGCAATTGATACGAATACCTGTTTACCCTATATTCCGCCGCCTCAAATCCTTGGGGAGGGGAATAAAAATGGCACGTCAACACGCACAATTACCGGTCAGTTCACCACGTCTGCTCGCCTCTGCAATCGGCGTCGCAATTACCGCCGGCTCCGCTGGCCAGATGGTGTTCGCTGCCGAGAAAACCGACAGCAAAGCGTCCGGCAATGCCATCGCTCTGGACGCCACCGCCATCACCGGCGAAGCGCAGGACTTGACGTCCTACCAGGTCGAAAAAGCCTCCTCGCCCAAGTACACCGCGCCGCTGGTCGACACGCCGCGCTCGGTCACCGTGATCCCGCAACAAGTGCTCAAAGACACCGGCGCCCTGAACATGCAGGACGCGCTGCGCACCGTGCCGGGCATCACTTTCGGCGCCGGTGAAGGCGGCAACCCGCAGGGCGACCGTCCGTTCATTCGTGGTTTCGACGCCCAGGGCGACACCTACCTCGACGGCGTCCGTGACACCGGTTCGCAGAGCCGCGAAATCTTCGCCGTGGAAAACATTGAAGTCAGCAAGGGCCCGAACTCCGCCATCGGTGGTCGTGGCGCAGCGGGCGGCAGCATCAACCTGGTGAGCAAGAAAGCCCACCTCGGCAACTCGTTCGACGGTGGTTTCACCTGGGGTTCCGACCAGACCCAGCGTTACACCCTCGACGGCAACTACCAGTTCAGCGACACCGCCGCTGGCCGTCTGAATCTGATGAGCCACGAGAGCAACGTCGCCGGCCGTGACAAGGTCGATTACGACCGTTGGGGTATCGCCCCGTCCCTGGCGTTTGGTCTGGGCACCGACACCCGCGTCAACCTCGATTACTACCATCTGGAAAGCAACGACACTCCGGACTCCGGCGTGCCGTACACCATTCCGCTCGGCGGCTCGGCGGCACGCAGCAAATCCAATCCGGACAAGCCGTACTCGGGTGGCGACCACAGCAACTTCTACGGTCTGGATCGCGATTTCCGCAAGGGCCGCACCGACACCGCGACCTTCGCCATCGAACACGATTTGAGCGACTCGCTGACGATCAAGAACACCCTGCGCCACGGCACCAGCATGCAGGATTACATCCTGACCCAACCGGACGACAGCAAGGGCAACGTCAACAACGGTACGGTCTGGCGTCGTGCGAACACTCGAGTGAGCAACACCGAGACCACCACCAACCAGACTGACCTGTTCGGCAATTTCTACGTCGCCGGCTTCAAGAACAGCTTCTCCACCGGTGTGGAATACACCCGTGAGGAGAGCCAGAAGTCCTCGTACAACGTCAACACTGACACCACGCCGCGCACCACCGCCGCGACCACTAACTGCAACCCGGGGCTGATCGGCGCAGCCAGTGGCTACAACTGCACCTCGCTGTCAAACCCGAACCCGAACGATCCGTGGAACGGCGCGATCTCGCGTAACTACGCCGGCACCGACACCCAGTCCGATACGTACGCGCTGTATGCGTTCGACACGCTGGAGTTGTCCGAGCAGTGGCTGGTGAATATGGGCCTGCGTTACGACCACTTCGAAACCGGCTACAAGACTTACACCAACGCCGGCACCACCACTTCGAAGGGTGCTGACACCAGCGAGTTCGTCACCGGTCAGTTCGGTGTGGTTTATAAGCCAGCGGAAAACGGCAGCATCTATGCGTCTTACGCGACCTCGGCCACGCCACCGGGCAACACCCTGGGCGAAGGTCAGGAAGGCAACCCGTTGGGCGGCAGCACTGACCGTGCCGGCAACCTGCTGAGCAGCGACATGGAGCCGGAAACCACCAAAAACTACGAAATCGGTACCAAGTGGGATCTGCTCAACGATCGTCTGTCGCTGACCGCTGACATCTTCCGCACCGAGAAAGAAAACGCTCGGGTACAAGTCGACACCACTTCGTACGAAAACGCCGGCAAGACCCGCGTGCAAGGTTTCGAACTGTCGGCCAGCGGCAAGATCACCGAGAAATGGCAAGTGTTCGCTGGTTACGCGTTCATGGACAGCGAGCAAGTTGATGGCGGCCCGCTGAACCGCGCCACCGACGGCAACGAACTGCCAAACACGCCGAAAAACAGCGCCAGCCTGTGGACAACTTATCAGGTCACTCCGAAGCTGACCCTCGGTGGTGGCGCGTTCTATGTCGACGACGTCTACGGCAGCGTGGCCAATACGACCATGGTCGATTCGTATGTGCGTTACGACGCGATGGCGGCGTACAAGCTGACCAAGAACGTCGACCTGCAACTCAACGTGCAGAACCTGACCAACGAAACCTACTACGACAAAGCCTTCTCGACCCACTTCGCCAACCAAGCGGCGGGCCGTACGGCACTGTTGAGCACCAATTTCCACTTCTAACCCTGTAGGAGCTGCGGCACGCTGCGATCTGTTGATCCTGATCTTTAAAAGTAAAATCAAAAGATCGCAGCGTGCCGCAGCTCCTACAAAAACAGTGGGCCCCGTTCATTCAATTGAACGGGGCTTTTCTGCGTAATAAAGAACGCTTCTCGATAACCCACGGCATAATGCGCGCCGTGATGACAATTTCCGAACGGACGGCGAGTGACGTGTTGAAGAAAACCCTGTTCCAGTTGCACTGGTTTTTTGGCATCACCGCAGGCCTGGTGCTGGCGTTGATGGGCATCACCGGCGCGACTTATTCGTTTCAGGACGAAATCCTGCGGGCGCTGAATCCCTCCGTCCTGCAAGTGGAAAAACAAGTCGCCGGCGTCTTGCCACCGGTCGAACTGGTCGAGCGCATCGAAGCCACGTCCGGCAAAAAAGTCTCGATGCTCTCGGTCGAGACCGACAGCGGCAATGCAGCGAAAGTGTTTTTCACACCGCCCAAGGGCGAACGTCGCGGCGAGATGCGCTACTTCGATCCGTACACCGGCGAGTTCATGGGCGATGCCGTCGGCCAGGACTTCTTCGGCCTGATGCTGCAACTGCACCGCTTCCTCGCGATGGGCGATACCGGCCGCAACATCACCGGCGCCTGCACGCTGATCCTGCTGTTTTTCTGCCTCTCCGGTCTGTACCTGCGCTGGCCGCGGCAGTGGAACAGCTGGCGTGTTTGGCTGACGCTGGACTGGAAGAAAAAGGGCCGCGCCTTCAATTGGGATCTGCACTCGGTGGCCGGCACATGGTGCCTGTTGGTCTATCTGCTGCTGGCGCTGACCGGGTTGTCGTGGTCGTACGAGTGGTACAACAAGGGCCTGACCAAACTGCTTTCCGACGCGCCGCAAAACGAGCGCGTGCGCGGTGGTCGTGGCCCGGCACCGCAAGGCCCGGCGCCGACTGCCGATTACGCGGCGATGTGGAGCAGCATCTACAGCGCCGCCGGCCCTGGCTTGTCTGCCTACAACATTCGTATGCCGCCCGTGGCTGGCCAACCGGCGACCGTTTTCTATCTGCTGGAAAACTCGCCGCATGAGCGCGCGCTCAACCAGATCACTCTCGACCCGGCCACCGGCATCGTCAAACGCGTCGACCGCTACGCTGACAAGAGCTTCAAGGCGCAACTGCTGACCAGCATCTATGCGCTGCACGTCGGCAGCTATTTCGGTCTGATCGGGCGGATCATCGTCACCCTCGCGGCGGTGTGCATGCCGCTGTTTTTCATCACCGGTTGGCTGCTGTACCTCGATCGCCGACGCAAGAAAAAGCAGATCAAGGACGCACGTAAAGGCCTCGAACAACCCGCGGGCGATGCACCGGCGTGGCTGATCGGTTTCGCCAGCCAGAGCGGTTTCGCCGAGCAACTGGCGTGGCAAACCGCCGGGCAATTGCAAGCCGCCGGATTGCCGGTGAAGGTGCAGCCGCTGGCGAATGTCAGCGAGCAGGATCTGCGTGAATCGAACAACGCGCTGTTCGTCGTCAGCACCTTCGGCGACGGCGAAGCACCGGACAGCGCCCGTGGTTTCGAGCGCAAAGTGCTGGGCAAAGCTTCGACACTGGACAGCTTGAACTACGCGGTGCTTGGGCTCGGCGATCGTCAGTACCAACACTTCTGCGGCTTTGCCAAACGTCTGCATCAGTGGCTCGGCGAGCACGGCGGCAAGACACTTTTTGCGCCGGTGGAAGTCGACAGCGGCGATCCCTATGCGCTGCGTCACTGGCAGACGCAACTCGGTCTGCTCACCGGACAAGCGCCGGTCGATACCTGGCAAGCGCCGAGCTACGACAACTGGACGCTGACCCGCCGCGAATTGATGAACCCGGACAGCAGCGGTTCGCCGGTTTATCTGTTGGGCCTGAGCGCACCGAACACCAGCAGTTGGCTGGCTGGTGATCTGGTCGAAGTGCTACCGCGCAACTGCCCGTGGGTCATCGAACATTTCCTCGACGGCCTCGGTATTCGTGGCGAGACCATGGTGAAAATCAATGGCCTCGACGAGCCGTTGGAAGTCGCGTTGGCTTCGCGCCAGTTGCCTGAGCATCGCGCGCATCTGGTCGGTTTGCATGCGCAGTCGCTGGTCGATGCAATGGTGCCGCTGGCCATGCGCGAATACTCGATCGCCTCGATTGCAGCCGACGGAGTGCTGGAGCTGATCGTGCGTCAGGAACAACACGCCGATGGCACGCTGGGCATTGGTTCTGGCTGGTTGACCGAGCATGCGCCGGTCGGTGGCAGCATCAGCCTGCGCGTGCGCCGCAACAGCGGATTCCACCTGCCGAACGAGCCGGTGCCGATGATTCTACTGGGCAACGGCACCGGTCTGGCCGGGCTGCGCAGCTTGCTCAAGTCGCGGATTGCCGACGGTCAGCAGCGTCAATGGTTGCTGTTTGGCGAGCGTAACCGTGAACACGATTTCCTCTGCCGTGCGGAGCTGGAAGAGTGGTTGATCAACGGTGATCTGGAACGGCTGGATCTGGCGTTTTCGCGGGATCAGGCGGAGAAGGTTTATGTGCAGGATCGCTTGCGTGAATCGGCGGGTGAGTTGAAGAAGTGGCTGGCGGATGGGGCTGTCATCTACATCTGCGGCAGCCTTCAGGGCATGGCTTCAGGCGTGGATCAGGTGCTCAAGGACATTCTCGGCAGCGCTGAAGTCGAGCGCCTGATCGAACAGGGCCGCTATCGCCGTGACGTTTACTGACACACCGCTTTCCCTGTAGGAGCTGCCGCAGGCTGCGATCTTTTGATCTTGATCTTTTCAAAAGCAAAATCAAAATCAAAAGATCGCAGCCTGCGGCAGCTCCTACAGTGGTGGTCATACCGGTTGTAGTTTTTGCTCGAAAACCGCCACCCCATCCAGATCCCGCAACACCACACTCATCTCCCCGCTCTGCCCTTCAATATTCACCTCACCAAAAAACTGAAAGCCGGCAAATGGCGAGGTGTTCTGCACCGCAGGGGCCTTCTCGAACACCACCTGTGGCCCAAAGGTTTTATCCAGCGGATTCGGCCCAAAACTCCCGGCATTCAGCGGCCCTGCAACAAACTCCCAGAACGGCTCGAAATCCTGAAACGCCGCCCGATCCGGGTGATAGTGATGCGCCGCGCAGTAATGCACGTCCGCCGTCAGGAAGACGAAGTTGCGCACCTGCTGCGCGCGCAAAAAGCCGAGCAATTCGGCGATTTCCAGCTCGCGCCCCTGAGCCGGGCCCGGGTCGCCATTGGCCACCGCTTCCCAGCGCCCAACACCCGGACTGACTTCACCATCCGGCACGCCAAGACCGATCGGCATGTCCGCAGCAATGACTTTCCACTGTGCCTTCGACGCCTTCAATTCACGCTTGAGCCAGTCCAGTTGTTCACGCCCGAGAAACGGTTTTTCCGCGCCCAGATTGTCGTCATTCGCCTCGCGATAACTGCGCATATCCAGCACAAACACATCAAGCATCGGCCCGTAACTGAGTTTGCGATAAATCCGTCCGCCACCGTCGGCGGTCTGCAAACGCATCGGCGCATTTTCCAGCCACGCCTGCCGCGCGCGCCCCACCAAGGTGTGGATATCTTTTTCCTGATAACGCTCATCCAGTTGCTTGCCCGGCGACCAGTTGTTGACCACTTCATGGTCGTCCCACTGCCAGATTTGCGGCACTTCGGCGTTGAAGCGGCGGATGTTTTCGTCCATCAGGTTGTAGCGATAGTTGCCGCGATAATCGTCGAGGGTTTGCGCGACTTTGCTCTTGGCTTCGGTGGTGAGGTTGCGCCAGATGCGCCCGCCTTCGGTGGTGAGCTGCGCGGGCACCGGGCCGTCGGCGTAGATGGTGTCGCCGCTGTGGATAAAGAAGTCCGGCAGGCGCAAGCGCATGGCTTCGTAGATGCGCATGCCGCCGATGTCCGGGTTGATGCCGAAGCCTTGGCCGACAGTGTCGCCGCTCCAGACAAAACGGATATCGCGTCTGGCCGTCGGCACGCTGCGCAAATGGCCAAACCACGGCTCGCTGGCGACGCCGGTCTGGGCGTCTTCGAAGTACACGCGATAGAAAATCGCCTGATTGGCGGGCAGCCCGGTGAGCTCGACGCGGGCGGTGAAATCAGTGCGCGCGTCGGCCAGTGGCGAGATGAATTTACGCGGGTTACCGAACAGGCTGCGGGTGTCCCACTCGACCACCATGCGTGCGGGGCGATCGCTGCGACTCCAGATCATCGCGCGATCGCCAAGCAGGTCACCGGACTGCACGCCATCGGTCAACTGCGGACGATCCTTGACCGAAGCAATCACCGCCGGCGCCAGCCCCGGCAGCAACAATCCGGCGCCGATCCCTTGCATGACACGCCGGCGACCGAGATTGAAATCGCTCATGGGGTTCTCCCTGGAAAAAGGGAAACTTAAGCACGCCCACATGAAACAGACATGACACCAGACACACCGCAGAACCCATTGTAGGAGTGAGCCTGCTCGCGATATCGGTATATCTGCCAACATTCATGTCACTGACAGACCGCTATCGCGAGCAGGCTCACTCCTACAGGAGATTTGTGGTGTTGGTTAAGCCTTGGCGGGTTCGAGGGCCAGTTCGACGGCTTCGGGGCGTTTGACTGTGGCATAGACCACGGCGGTCAAGAAGCTCCCCGCGACAATCGCCAGCAGATACAACAGCGCATGGTTGATCGCATTCGGGATCGCCAACACAAACAAGCCACCGTGCGGCGCCATCAGTTTGCAGCCGAAATACATCGACAACGCACCGGTCAACGCACCACCGGCAATACTCGCCGGAATCACCCGCAACGGGTCTTTCGCGGCAAACGGAATCGCCCCTTCAGAGATAAAGCACAGCCCCAATACCAGCGCCGCTTTACCCGCCTCGCGCTCGGTCTGCGCGAACTTTCGTCGGGCAATAAACGTGGCGATACCCAAGCCAATCGGCGGCACCATCCCCGCTGCCATCGTCGCTGCCATCGGCGCATAACTCTGCGACGCCAGCAGCCCCACCGAGAACGCATACGCGGCTTTGTTGATCGGCCCGCCGAGGTCGACGCACATCATGCCGCCAAGCACCACGCCGAGCAGGATCGCATTGGTGGTGCCCATGCTGTCGAGAAAACTCGTCAGCGCCAACAGCATCCCGGCGACCGGTTTGCCGACCACGTAAATCATCACCAGCCCGGTAAACAAACTGGCAAACAACGGGATGATCAGAATCGGTTTCAGCGCTTCCAGACTCTGCGGCAACGCGACATAACGGCTGATCGCCTTCGCCGCATAACCGGCGATGAAACCAGCGACGATGCCACCGATAAACCCGGCGCCCAACGTACTCGCCAGCAAGCCGCCAATCATCCCCGGCGCCAGGCCCGGACGGTCAGCAATCGAATAAGCGATGTAACCCGCCAGCAGCGGCACCATCAGTTTGAACGCGGTCTCGCCACCGATCTGCATCAGCGCAGCCGCCAGCGTGCCTTCTTCCTTGAACGCGGTGATGCCGAACACGAACGACAGCGCGATCATCAAACCGCCGGCCACGACCATCGGCAGCATGAACGACACGCCGGTCAGCAGGTGTTTATAGACGCCGGTTTTCTCTTGCCTGGCCGGTGCCTTGCCGTCACTCGCCACACTTTCCACAGCACCTTCGGCCAAGGCTTTTTTCAACGTGGCTTCAGACTGCTTCAACGCGATGCCAGTGCCGCAACGATAGATTTTCTTACCGGCGAAACGCTCGGTGGCGACTTCGATATCCGCCGCCAGCAACACCACATCCGCTTCAGAAATCGCCGCCGCGCTCAACGGGGTTTTCGCGCCCACCGAGCCTTGCGTTTCGACTTGCAGCTCATAGCCCAAACGCTTGGCAGTTTGCTGCAACGCTTCGGCGGCCATGAAGGTGTGAGCAACACCGGTCGGGCACGCGGTGATGGCGACGATGCGCGGCACACGCGACGCATCAGCAACCGGTTCAGCCACGCTGGCAACGTAGACTGATGCCTCTTCAGTACCACGACGCAGCACCGCTTCGACATCCTGTAGCGCCTGTGCCGGGGCAATCTGGAAAACCCGTTTGCCGACAAAACGCGTCATGTCGACCGCCCCCGTGGCGACCAACAAAACCCACTCCGCCGCTGCAATCGTCGCCGCCGACAATTCGCGTTCCGGGTGCGCCGCATCGACCACTTCAACGCTGGTGCTCCAGCCCTGACGCTGCGCCGCCGCATCAAGCAAACGCGCACACAGCACACTGGTGACCATGCCGTTCGGGCAAGCCGTAACAATGGCTAATTTCATGACAAACCCTCTTATTGTTCTGTCAGGGGGCGCACGCGCACGCCCTGTTCGAGCTGCGCCAGTTGCGCACGGTCGTGGATGCCGAAACCGATCTGGGTCACCGCCATCGCCGCAATCGCAGTGGCTGTGCGCAGGGTTTGTTCAGGCGTATCGGCGCTGAGCAAACCGTGGAGCATGCCGGCCAGCAATGAATCACCGGCACCGACCGTGCTGGCGACGCTGACTTTCGGCGGCGTGGCGTGCAGTGCCGAACCGACGCTGAACCAGTTCACGCCGTCAGCACCGTGGGAGATCACCACGTGCTCGATCCCTTGCGCATGCAAACGCGCCGCTGCCTGCGCTTCCGCCGTGTGCGAAACCACCTCGCAACCGAGCGCATCGGCGAGTTCTTCAGTGTTCGGCTTGATCAGCCATGGACTGGCCTGCAACGCTGCGCGCAACGCTTCGCCGCTGGAATCGAGGGCGACTTTCAAGCCGAGCTGATTGAGCCGTTCGATCAGCTCACGCAACCACTGCGCCGTGACGCCACGCGGCAAACTGCCGGCGACCACCACCGCGTCATGACCTGGTGCAATCTGCACCAAACGATCAAGCAACGCCTGCTGCGCGGCAGCATCGACCACCGGCCCCGGGCCGTTGATGTCGGTGATGCGTCCATCCTGTTCAGCCACTTTGATATTGCTGCGCGTCTCACCCGGCACGCGGATAAACGCGTCGACAAAACCGCGCTTGGCGAACAGGGTTTCGAACGCTTGCAGGTTGTCTTCGCCGAGGAAGCCACTGACCGTCAGTTGATGCCCGAGGTCGGCGAGCACCTGCGCGACGTTCACGCCTTTGCCCGCAGCGTGGGTGTGCATCTCGTCGCTGCGGTTGACCTGACCGGCGTCCAGCCGTGGCAGTTCGACGGTAAGGTCGAGCGCCGGGTTGAGAGTCAGGGTAAGAATCTTGGCCATTACAGGGCCTCCACTAATGCGCGCACTTCGTTGGCGCTGCCCACGGCCAGCGCATGTTGAGCAAGGGTTTGCGCCTGGGTCAGGCTAAGTTCGCGGATGCGTGCCTTGACTTCGGCAATGCTGCGACCAGAGACGCTGAGTTCATCGACGCCGAGGCCAACAAGCACCGGCACCGCCAGCGGATCCGCCGCCAGTTCGCCGCAGACACCGACCCACTTGCCATGGGCATGGGCCGCGCGCACGGTAATGTCGATCAGTTGCAGTACCGCCGGGTGCAAGCCATCCGCCTGCGCCGACAAGGTCGGGTGACCACGGTCGATGGCCAGGGTGTATTGCGTGAGGTCGTTGGTGCCGACGCTGAAGAAATCGACTTCTTTGGCCAGCACCGGCGCGAGCAACGCGGCGGAAGGCACTTCGATCATGATCCCCAGTTGCAGATCGGCGACCGGGATTTCCAGACGCAGACGCTCGGTCATGTCGCGGGCCTGACGCCACTCTTCAACGCTGCCGACCATCGGGAACATGATCCGCAGCGGACGGTTGTCCGCCGAACGCAGCAAGGCGCGCAATTGCGCTTCCATGATCTGCGGACGTTGTAAGGTCAGGCGAATGCCGCGCACGCCGAGGAACGGATTTTCTTCTTTGGCGATTGGCCAATACGGCAGCGGTTTGTCGCCGCCGACATCCAGCGTGCGCACTACCAGCGGACGCCCGGCGAGGCCGTCGAGCACACGACGATATTCAGCTTCTTGCGTCGCCTCGTCCGGCGCTTGCGGGTGGGCCATGAAAATCAGTTCGGTGCGCAGCAGACCGATGCCTTCGGCGCCCTGCTCCACTGCGCTGATCACGCCGGCGCTTTCGCCGATGTTGGCGAACACTTCGACCGCGTGACCGTCGGTGGTGTGTGCCGGTTGATGACGTTGTTCGGCAGCAATCTTCAGGCGTTGTTCGCGGGTGTCGCGTTCTTCGGCGGCGCGTTGCAGTGTCGCGGCATCGGCGTCGACGTGCAGGCGACCGCGCTGGCCGTCGAGCAGCAACGGCGTGCCCGGCGCCAGCAACAACACCGCTGCGCCCGCGCCAACCAATGCCGGAATCCCGAGGGCTCGCGCAACGATGGCACTGTGCGCGGTGGCGCCGCCGCGTGCGGTGAGAATCCCCGCCACACGCGCCGGATCCAGCCGTGCTACGTCGGACGGGCCGACCTCGTCCATCACCAGAATGTACGGTTGCTCAGGCTCGCTCGGGGTTTGCACGCCACACAGTTGCGCCAGCACGCGACGACCGATGTCACGCAGATCCGCCGCACGTTCGGCGAGCAACGCGTCCTGCAGCGATTCCTGTTGTTTCGCCGCCACTTCGATCACCGCCATCCACGCCGCTTCGGCGCTTTCGCCTTGCTTGAGGCGGGTGTCGACTTCGTCGGTGAGTTCCGGGTCGTCGAGCATCTCCTGATGGGTGATGAAGATCTCGCGGATGGCTTTGGCTTTGCTGCGTTCGATCAGGCCCTGAATGTCGTTGCGCACATCGCTGAGCGCTTGTTTGAGGCGCTCGCGTTCGATCGCGGCGGACTCGCCACGCATGGGGTAATCGATGGTTTGCTGCACTTGAATATGCGCTGGGCCGATGGCGATGCCGGGCGCGGCGGGGATGGCTTGCAACTGAGTGCCAGAGGCCGGGGCAATCACCACTTCGGCGATGTCGGCAAAGACTTCGCGGTGCTCGCTGATGGCGGGCAGCGGCTCGACTTCTTCGCCAAGGCCTTCTTCGATAGCAGCGAGCAACGCCGGCAAGGCGTCGCCAGCGATACTCGGTTCGGCGATCAACTCCAGCACCTGACCACGACGGGCGCCGAGGCTGAGCAGTTTGCTCAAACTCTTCACCGACACGGCACTGTCCTGACCGTCGACGATGCGCACACGAATCTCGCCATCAAAACGCTTCGCCAGTTGCGCGAGGATCTTCGCCGGACGCGCGTGCAAGCCGTGGGCGTTGGCCAGCGCAATGCGCGCGCTCGGCCAGTCGGCGGGCAATTCACCGCCGAGCACTTCAAGGACTTTACGGCTGCTGGTGGCGCGACCCAGTTCATGACCGCGACCTTCGATCAGCAAGGCACACAGACGCTCAAGCAATGCTTGGTGCGCCTCGCCAAGGCTGGCCAAGCAGAACAAACCACTGAGCGGCTGGCCGAGGTAGCGCATCGGTTTGTCCGGGGTGACGAACGCCAGGCCCGGACGCTTCACCGTTTGCTCGCTGTGCAACCACCACAGACCGTCGCCCAGCGGCAGCGCTTCGACTTGTTGCAGCACCGCCGAGAAACCGTTGCTCACACAATCGGCCTGACGCAGCAAACGCGCGCCGCGCCAGACCAGTTCTTCGAAATCGTCAGCCGACACGCCGAGGCCGATCATCTGTGCATCCAGCGCCAGTTCCTGCGGCGCGCCTTGCAGCAGTTTCAGCAGCGCTTCCGGCGAACTGGCGCGACGCAGGGCCTGGCCCAGATCGGTCTCGCCGAGGGCGCGGGTCAGCAGTTGCAGCAGACGCAAATGTTCGTCGGATTTGGCGGCGATGCCGATGGCCAGATAAACGATCTGGCCATCGCCCCAATCCACACCCTCAGGGAATTGCATCAGGCGCACGCCCGTGGCGAACACCTGATCGCGGGTTTCCGGGGTGCCATGGGGAATGGCAATACCTTGACCGAGAAAGGTCGAGCCCTGCGCTTCCCGGGCCTGCAAACCGGCGAGGTAACCGTCGGCGACCAGACCATCCGCCACCAGATGATCGGCCAGCAGTTGCAAGGCAGCGGGTTTATCCACAGCCGATTGGCCCATGGATATCTGCTCTATAGTGAGCTCGAGCATGCAATCTCCTTTTTGACGCTGGATGCGCCAGGTATTGTTTTGAATGGTCACAGCTTAGGCGCTGGATTGCTTCGCTTTTCAGCGGCAGTTTTGGCGGTTTCACGGCAGAACCGGCCAAAGGCGTCTAAAACGTAGAAAATACGCTTGCTGAAACGTTTAATCTAGATTGATGGGCACGTTACTCGATAATGTCCCATCCTTGAAGTCCAACTTGTCGGATGCGTTGCGACAATAGTCGTCTGCCCTAATCGGGTAGGATTGGCGAAAATGTTGCGGCAAGCTCGAAAAAACAAGGAAATCCCGGGTTGAAACTCAGTGATATCGCGCGGTTGGCCGGAGTGTCCGTGACCACCGCCAGCTACGTCATCAACGGCAAGGCCGAACAGCAGCGCATCAGTACCGCCACCGTCGAACGTGTGCGCGCGGTGGTCGATCTGCATGGCTTTACACCCAATCCTCAAGCGGCCGGGCTGCGCAGTCGGCATACGCGCACGCTGGGTTTTATCCTGCCGGATCTGGAAAACCCCAGTTACGCGCGGATCGCCAAGCTGCTGGAGCAAGGTGCGCGGGCGCGCGGCTATCAATTGCTGATCGCCAGCTCCGACGATGCGCCGGACAGCGAGCGCCAGTTGCTGCAACTGTTCCGCGCGCGTCGTTGCGATGCGCTGATCGTCGCCAGTTGCCTGCCGGCCGGTGATGACAGTTATCGCCAGTTGCAGGCCAAGGGCACGCCGATCATCGCCATCGACCGGGTCATGGAGCCGGAGCATTTCTGCTCGGTGATCAGTGACGACCGCGAAGCCAGTCAGCACCTGACGCAAAGCCTGCTCGAACCGCAGCTCAAGCAAATCGTACTGCTCGGTGCGCGGCCTGAGCTAAGCATCAGCCAAGAGCGTGCCGCTGGTTTCAAACAAGCCTTGGCCGATTTCAAAGGCGAAGTGCTCGTGGAGCACGCCGAAGCCTTCAGCCGCGAATGTGGCAAGCAATTGATGGAAGAACTCCTGCAACGTCTGGGGCATTTGCCAGACGCGCTGGTGACAACTTCCTACGTGCTGTTGCAGGGCGTGTTCGATGCGCTGCATGACTTCCCGTTGAAATCGCGGCCGCTGCGCCTCGGCACATTCGGTGATACGCAGTTGCTCGATTTCCTGCCGTTGCCGGTCAACGCCATGGCTCAGCAGCACCAGTTGATCGCCGACAAGGCGCTGGAACTGGCGCTCGCTGCCGTCGAGCAATCGGAATACAAGCCTGGCGTGCAGGCCATTGCGCGTACCTTCAAGCAGCGTATTCACCGGGACTGAGCCGTGGAGCTGATCGACAGCCACACCCACCTCGACTTCCCCGACTTCGACGCCGATCGCCCGGCGTTGCTCGCCGAAAGCCGCGCACTCGGGGTGCGGCGGATGGTGGTATTGGGTGTATACGAGGGTAATTGGCAACGGGTGTGGGATCTGGTGCAGAGCGATGCTGATTTGCACGCGGCGTTCGGCTTGCACCCGGTGTATCTCGATCAGCATCGTCCGGAAGATTTGACGGCACTCGGTGATTGGCTGACCCGATTAAAGGGTCATCGACAGTTGTGCGCGGTCGGCGAGATTGGTCTGGATTACTTCATCGAAACGCTGGATCGCGAGCGCCAACAGTTGCTGTTTGAAGCACAGCTGCAACTGGCGGCGGATTTTGAGTTGCCGGCGTTGATCCACGTGCGCCGCAGCCACGCGGCGGTGATCGCTACGCTCAAACGCTTCAAGCTCAAACGCGCGGGGATCATCCACGCGTTTGCCGGCAGCCGTGAAGAGGCGCGCGAGTACATCAAACTCGGTTTCAAACTGGGTCTGGGCGGCGCGCCGACGTGGCCGCAGGCGTTGCGCATGCATCGGGTATTGGCGGAGTTGCCGCTGGACTCGATCGTACTGGAAACCGATTCACCGGACATGGCGCCGGCGATGTTCCCAGGTGTCCGCAATACACCGGCGCACTTGCCGGCGATTTGCGCGGCGTTGGCTGAATTGATGAAAATCACCCCGCAACAACTCGCCGCCGCCAGCACCGCCAACAGCTGCGAAGTGTTCGGCTGGTAACGCGGTTACTGTGGGAACGGGCTTTTGTGGTGAGGGGATTTATCCCCGATGGGCTGCGAAGCGGCCCCAAAACCATAGTTCACGTTTTATCAGATAAAACTCTGTTTCAGGTTTTGGGGGCGCTTCGCGCCCCATCGGGGATAAATCCCCTCGCCACAAAGGTTCGCACAAGTTTTAAGATACGGCTCAGACGCGGAAGGCGCTGATCAGTTGTTTTAACTCGACGACCTGGGCAGACAGCGCGCGACTGGCGTCTTCGGTCTGGTGCGCGCCTTGCGCCGTGCGTTCGCCGGCACGATTGATCTCGACGATGTTCTGATCAATGTCATGGGCCACCGCCGTTTGCTGCTCCACCGCCGCCGCAATCTGCTGGTTCTGATCGACGATCATGCCCACAGCCCCAAGAATGTTTTCCAGCGCCTGCTGTACTTTTTCCGACTGCCCGACCGTGCCATTGGCCATCTGATGGCTGACGCCCATGGCCTTCACCGCCGCGCCGACACCGCCATGCAACTTGGCGATCATCTGCTCGATTTCTTCGGTCGATTGCTGTGTGCGTTTAGCCAAGGTGCGTACTTCGTCCGCCACTACCGCAAAACCGCGGCCCTGCTCGCCAGCCCGCGCCGCTTCGATCGCGGCGTTGAGCGCCAGCAAATTGGTCTGCTCGGCGATGCTTTTGATCACTTCCAACACGCGACTGATCGACTGGCTATCGCTCGCCAACTGATTGATCACCAACACCGACTGATCAATCTCGCTTGCAAGCGCAGCAATGCTGCCCTGTTGCGACTCGACCAGACCGCGACCACTGAGAGTCTCGTTGTTGACGCTGTGGGCGCTGCTTACCGCCGCTGCGGCACTGCGCGCGACTTCAAGCGAGGTCGCCGACATCTGATTCATCGCCGTCGCCACTTGCTCGATCTGCGTGCGTTGCCCCGCCACTGCCTGATTGCTCTGCGCGGAAACGTTCTCAACCTGCCCCGCTTGGCGCTCGACCTCACCGACGGTCTGGCCAACGCGCTCAATCAAGTCGTGAATCTTCTTCACCGTACCGTTAAACACTTCGCCCAACTCACCCAACTCATCGCGGCTATTGGCCTTGAAGTTGACCGTCATGTCCCCCGCCGCGACTTTGTCCATCATCGCGCCGAGACGTTTGAGCGTGGTGCGGGTCGAGGCGTAGAAACCGCCATAGAGATAGAAAATCAGCACAAACACCACCGACAGCGCCACCGCCTGCAAGATCATGTGCGTGCGGTTATGCGCCAGACGTTGCTGCAATTGGCTGTCGAGAAATTTCAGCGAAGCTTCGTTGAGCGCGTAGGTTTTATCCATCAACGCGGTGACCTGGTCGTAAAACGCCTGCCACGGCGCATCGAGGGTGTCGGCCATCACCACCTGTTCTTCGAACAATTCGCTGGCTTGTTTCAGCGATGCCTTGCTGTTGTCGGCCTCGACGCTGAGGTCGTCCCGCGCGGCTTTGCTGGAAGCGAGGGCATCCTGCAGTTTCAAGCCGTACTCGGCCTGAAGTTTTTCGATCTTCACCAGCAGTTCGTCGAACCGCGTACTGGAGGCACTGTTGAGAAAGCCCTGCGCCAGCGAGTACGAACCGATCGCCCGGCCTTCGCCAAGGGTCTGGGTGACGCCGGGGGTGATCAGGGTGACCAGCTCGCTGAGCTGACGAATATCGCCCTGATTGTCGCGGCTCAAACCAGCCTGACTGGTGATGATCTGGCTGAAAATCTGCGCACTGGCGAGTAATTTGCCGATCAGCGCACTTTTGCTTTGCAGTGAGCTTTCCACTTGCTGGGCTTTGAACGCGGCAATCATTTCATCGCGTTTGCCGTCGAAAGCCTTGATCTGTTCAGGATCTTCGGTCATCGCCGTTAGACCTTGCAATCGCGTCAGTACGACTTGTTCAAGGGCGGTGATTTTCGATTCGATGTTGCCCGCCTTGCCGGACTGGCCAAGGGTGACGTTGATCTGCACCAGATTGTTGAGGGTTTCCAGATCCCGGCGCAGGGTCAGGCTGCTGCCCAGCAGATCGAGGCTTTGCAGCTCGACGCGGGTGCCCTGGAATTCGCGATAGGAATCGCGCACCAGATAGAAATTGGTCACCAGCATCGGCACCAGGAACAGCACGCTGATCAAGCTGAACTTCATGCCGAAGCTCAGACGGTTCATCAGCGAGACGGCGGGATAGAGCAAGCTCTTCACTGGAAGTCTCCCTTGGTTTTTCTTGTTTTTATTGGCAGGCGCGGGACGACAGCAGATAGCCACTATCCGGCGCCATCACTGTATAGCTCAAATCGGCGGAAGGTTTTGTAACTTAAGGTTAACGAAAAAAAAGATCGCAGCCTGCGGCAGCTCCTACAGAAAACCCAATCCCTGTAGGAGCTGCCGCAGGCTGCGATCTTTTGATCTTTGTTTAAATCAGTGGATCAAAACTGTCCACAAAGCAAACCCGGCATACCACAACACCGCCGCGCGCAGCAGCAGTTCCCAAAGGCTGTCGAGGGTAGTAATGCCTTCCGGCCCGACCGCAGCAGGCGGGATCTCCCCCGCTGCCAAGCCGACCTTGTTGATCAGTTGCGCAGCGCTGATGTTCCAGTTCAGCAACTCATGCAACATCACCCGGCCAACCGCAACGAAATTGCCGACCAAGGCAAAACTCGCCGCCAGCAGTCGCACCGGCACCCAATCAAAAGCATGGCGCAATTGCGCGGCGCGTTCGACCAGCGCCGGGTTCGTGCCGTGTTCTTCAGCCAGCGCCAACAAGCGATACGCCAACGCCGCCACCGGGCCGAGCACGAAGTACCAGAAGATCACCGCGAAAAAGCTCTGATAGGCCTCCCACAGCAAATGCCCTTGCACGCGATCGAGCAGCTCTTCGCCACTGTCGGCGCAGATATTCAGATCGCGCTTGGCGACATGCGCCGCCGCTTGCAGATCTTCACGGCGCCAGGCATCGCGGAACGGCCCGAGACCGCCGAGCAAATCGCCGCGTCCCAGACTGTAAATCACCACCAGCAAATGCACCGGCAACGCCAGCAGACCGTAAGCCACCGGTTCCAGCACCACCAGCAACAGCGCCAGCAGCGCCACCGGAAACAGCACCAGAATGGTCAGCACCAGCCATGGTTTACCCGCCAGTCGCTCGCTGCTTTCGAGTTTGTTCAGTTCGCGGATCCATCCGCCATCGCGTTGAACCCGATGGCGCAGGGCCGAGAACTTCTCGATCCAGACGGCCAGCAGTAACACCAGAAAACTCATTGTCCTTCCTCTTGTGCCAGGGCTGCGCGGTAACGCGCCCAGTCGAATGCCGGGCCAGGATCGGTCTTACGCCCGGGTGCGATGTCGCTGTGCCCGCAAATACGGGCGCCGGTGATGGCCGGAAATGCTCTTTGCAACTGACGGGTGAGCACGGTCAGCGCTTGATACTGCGCATCGGTGAAGGGCAGATCATCGGTGCCTTCGAGCTCGATGCCCACGGAAAAATCGTTACAGGTTTCGCGACCGTCAAAAATCGACACGCCCGCATGCCACGCCCGTTCCAGACAGGAGACAAACTGAGTGACCTTGCCGTCACGTTCAATCAGAAAATGCGCCGAGACGCGTAGGTCGGCGATCCCTGCAAAGTAGGGATGTTCGGTGACATCCAGACGGTTCTGGAAAAATTCCTGCACCTTGCCGGTGGCGAATTGCGCCGGTGGCAGGCTGATGTTGTGGATGACCAACAGGGAAACTTCGCCCGCCGGGCGTTCATTGAAATTGGGCGATGGGCACACCTGCACCCCGTGACACCACCCGCTAGCGGGATCCAGCTGCATAACGATTCCTTCAGCGCCGACTGTGTTGGCGTCCAGTATGCCGTGATCGGCACCCGGCGCGCGATCACTTGGAACGATTGAGTCGCCGCAGGTTGCCCAGCACCGATTCCAGCGCCCGGTCGAACAGCAAAGTGTCGTCCAGTGTTCGCGCGGCGCCACGCTGGAATTCCACCGCCAGCGCGGCACGACTGCGCTCGAGGACTTTCATGCCAGTGCGGTCGACGAAAACGTATTTGTCGGTGGCGTCGATGATTGCCGCGAGTTTGCAGCGCAAGCTGTGTTCTTCGTCTTCCTGAAACGCCACCCAACTGCCCAGACGCAATTGATCGACCTGACGCAGACCAGCGGCATCGTCCGGCAGATGCGTAGAGTTTTTCACCATTGCGCCCTCATCGGCGGAAGGCAAAACAATCTGCTGCGAAACTTCGATCATCGGATCGGCCTCGCTGGCGGGCTCCAGCACCCTCACGTGCAGGGTTTCGAGTTCGCTGAAAAATTCGCTGGTGGCAAATGGATCGAATGCCGCACGAGTCAGGCCATCTCGCAGCGATTTGAGCAGACCGGGCACCAAAGCCAACAGACGCAGACCGGATTCCGCGTCGTTGTGACGCTGCACGCTCCAGACCAGTTGCTCCATGGTCTGCACGTCGTCACGCCACTGGGCGGAAGCCTCGCCATGTTTGAGACAGGTCAGCAGCAGCACTTTGCTCCAGGCATCCTCAACAAACGTCACCACTGCCGGCGGCAACACCTTGCCCAACAGCGCTTGATTCAACGCCCGTTCGACCCGACGCCTAGCCAGCTCGGTTTTCGCCCGGCCCTCTTCGGCATCGCGCAAACGCTGTTCAAGCAGTTCGCTGCGGCGGCGTTCGTCACTGGTGAAAGCGAGGAAGTCGGCCAGCAGTTCGGAGAAGATCGCTGGATCATCGACAAAATCCGTGAGCAGGCGCTGCACCACTTGTTCGATACGCACATAAAGGTTGTCGCGAGTTTCGCTGTCGCTATCGCCCCAGCCCATTGCGGCAGCGGCGATTTCATTGAGCAGGCGCCGTGCCGGGTGGCTGCTGCGGCTGAAGAAACTCTTGTCGAGCACCGCCACTTTGAGCATCGGAATCTGCAAACGCGCGATCAGCGCTTTGAGCGAATCCGGCACATTACGGTCATCCAGAATGCACTCGAAGACCATGGCGATCAGGTTGATCACGTCTTCGTCCGCGCCCTCGACAATCCGCGATTTGCCACTTCTGAGGCTGACCCGCGTCAACAACTGTTCAAGCTGATTGCGCAGATCGAAATCGTCCTGCGCCGCGAGTGCCGGCACATATTGTTGCAAGTGCGAGAGCAGACGCAGCAGGTCGCGGGTGCTGATCGGCTGTGTAGCAGCGCTGGGCTCGAGTGTCGGCGCGACGCTGCCGCGCACTTGCAGTAACAGTTCCTGCAACGCGGCGAAGACTTCTTGCACACCCTCGTCGGCCGGCAGCGGTTCGTCGCTGTCTTCGCTGTGCACGTTGGCCATCGCGCGATCAAGCGCCCGTCGCGCCGGCGCCGGTTTCAGCTCGGGCAGTACGCCGGTGACGCTGAGCAGTTGGTTGGCTTCGGCATACAACTGCTCGGTGTCGGCGAGGACATAGCGCTCGAACAGTTTGAGCAGGATCAGCTTGACCTTGATCTCCACGCCGAGGTTGCGCCCGGCCTGCAAGAAGTACTCACAGAGCATCGCCGGGGCGAGCGGGTTGTGCTGCGCGTCGAGAGGTTTGCCGAGCAAAACGCTGAGCCGCGCACTCAATTGATCCAGCGCAAAGCCATCGCGCTTGAGCACCCGGCCAACCATGGTCTCAATCGCCACGCTGCGCTCCATGTCGTCGGTGCGTGGCGCCGACTCGTCGAACATCAGTGCGGGCGGCAGGGCGTTGGGTGAGGCGTCGTATTGAGTGAGGCCGACGAAAGCCTCGAAAAACAGTTCGAGAAAACCACGCTCGATGTTTTTGCGCTTCAGGCGCAGGTCGCGCATGGCTTCGAAAAAGATGTTCTGTTCGACGTCATTGCGTGCGCGATCCGCCATTTCGAACAGGGTGTCGTCGGCGTTATCGAACAGCTCCTGCAAGCCGTGGCGCAGTTGCTGCGCAGCCTTGTCGCGAACCTGAAGCAGAATCACAGGCAGGCGGGCGAGCGGCGAATGGTTCGCCTGATCCGTAGTCCCCTTGTGAAAAGGCACTACTTTCCCGTCGTTGTGCATCCAAGCCTCCTGAAACGGTGATTCAATCGGTCAAGCCAACCCGGATCCCCTGTGGGAGCGAGCCTGCTCGCGATGGCGGTATGTCAGCCGCAGCAATGTCACTGAAAGAATGCATTCGCGAGCAGGCTCGCTCCCACAATTTCAATCAGGACGTCAAAGCCATGACGTCAAATGCAAGGCGGATTATCTTGCAAAAGGTGTCCCCGCCGCTATAGCCGTCAGGGTTTTCCCTATACCTCGCCCCTTGCATTGACCACGTCTGCCGGCCTTTGCTCAAAGAAATTCGACCGGATGCAGTCAACCACGCACGTTCACGCCTTGGGTTGGCTCGCGCCATGCCCCTATAATCGAATCACTTTGTTTGTGGAGTCCGTTATGCCGAATCTACGTCTCGCCGATTTGACCGCCGAAATCGAAGCCAACGTGCGCCGTGCGTTGCTCGAAGACGTCGGCAGCGGCGACATCACCGCGCAACTGATCCCGGCCGAACGTCTGGCCAAAGCCACCATCATCACCCGTGACGAAGCCGTCATCTGCGGCACAGCGTGGGTTGATACGGTTTTTCGTCAGCTCGATCCACGCGTCGCGGTGCATTGGCAAGTGGTCGATGGCCAGCGGGTAAAACCCAATCAGCCGCTTTTTCATCTGGAAGGCCCGGCCCGTTCGCTGCTGACCGGCGAGCGCAGTGCGCTGAACTTCCTGCAACTGCTGTCCGGCGTGGCGACGCGGGCGCAGTATTTGGCGGATTTTGTCGGCGAGACTCAGGTCAAGCTGCTCGACACCCGCAAAACCCTGCCGGGCCTGCGTCTGGCGCAGAAATACGCAGTCACCTGCGGCGGCTGCCACAACCATCGCATCGGCCTCTACGACGCGTTCCTGATCAAGGAAAACCACATCGCTGCCAGCGGCGGAATCCCGCAGGCCATCGCGGCCGCGCACAAGATCGCGCCGGGCAAACCGGTGGAAATCGAAGTGGAGAGTCTGGAGGAGTTGAAAGAAGCGCTGGAAGCCGGCGCCGACATCATCATGCTCGATGAGCTGAGTCTGGACGACATGCGCGAAGCCGTGCGCCTGAACGGCAGCAAGGCGAAACTGGAAGCCAGCGGTGGCATCAACGAAAGCACGCTGCTGCCAATCGCCGAAACCGGAGTGGATTACATCTCGATCGGCGCGATGACCAAGGATGTCAAAGCGGTCGACCTGTCGATGCGCTTGAGTCTTTGACAGCAGCGGCAAGCTGCGAGCTACAAGCTACAAGCTACAAGCCACAGCGCTTTGCTCCGACTTGTAGCTTGCCGCTTGAGACTCGCTGCTGCTCTTATACGACGAGATTATTCATCTCGCAGTACTCTTCCCAATCGACACCCAGCACTTCAGCCGCCTCTTTGTGCAGCACGAGGCGCTGCGCCTCGAACTCCTCCGGCGTGCTCGTGTACTTGAGCGTCAGTTCCCACGGCTGCAGGCCCTGGGCCTCGGCTTCGTCTTCGAATGCCCACTGAATCTGGTCTTTCTGATCGTCAGGACTCAAGTCCTTGATCTCTTCCAACAGCTGGGGCGCGTCGAGTTTGTATTTCTCCAGCGCTTGTTCGTGACGTTGCTCTTGAGTTAATTCGGTCATGGCGTTCTCGCTGATCGTAAGAATGGAGGATGGATCTGGATCATCAAGGATCTCTCTGACGCGGTTTCTTCCGGCCTTCGGAACCATTCGGGATCATCTGAAAACTGCTAAGCGATGCTCATGCAGGCACCGAATATAGGACGTTTGCATGACGAATTACACGGGTCTTTACATCTCTCTCACAAAAACTTTGACCTGAGGGACATAAATCGAGGGGGCATGAGGGAAATGGTGCCCGAGACAGGAATCGAACCTGCGACCTTCGCGTTACGAGTGCGCTGCTCTACCGGCTGAGCTACACGGGCGGTGGGCTAAACCTAGCACCGGTTTTCACAAAAGCAAAGATCGCAGCCTGTGTAGGAGCTGCCGCAGGCTGCGATCTTTTGATCTTTATGCCAGACAAAAAAATGCCCCGCCGTTTTCACGGCGGGGCATTTTTATTGCGCTAACGCTTTGGGCTGATTAAACGCCCGAAGCCTTGGCTGCTGCCACATCTTTGATGGACAGCTTGATACGGCCGCGGTTGTCCACGTCCAGTACCAGCACTTCCACTTCCTGGCCTTCTTTCAGGATGTCGGTCACTTTCTCTACGCGAGCGTCGCTCAGCATCGAGATGTGCACCAGACCGTCCTTGCCTGGCAGGATGTTGACGAATGCGCCGAAGTCGACGATGCGCTCAACCTTGCCCACGTAGATCTTGCCGATCTCGGCTTCAGCGGTGATGCCCAGAACGCGCTGACGTGCAGCTTCAGCAGCTTCCTTGGTTTCGCCGAAGATCTTGATCGAACCGTCGTCTTCGATGTCGATCGAAGCCTTGGTTTCTTCGCAGATCGCACGGATGGTCGCGCCACCTTTACCGATAACGTCACGGATTTTGTCGGTGTCGATTTTCATCGCGATCATGGTCGGAGCGTTGGCCGACAGTTCGGTACGCGACTGGCCAATGATCTGGTTCATCTGACCGAGGATATTCAAGCGCGCTTCCAGGGCTTGGCCCAGAGCGATTTCCATGATTTCTTCGGTGATGCCTTTGATCTTGATGTCCATCTGCAGCGCGGTAACACCTTTGGCGGTACCCGCTACTTTGAAGTCCATGTCGCCCAGGTGGTCTTCGTCACCGAGGATGTCGGTCAGAACGGCGAACTTCTCGCCTTCTTTAACCAGACCCATGGCGATACCGGCAACCGGCGCCTTCATCGGAACACCAGCGTCCATCAGAGCCAGGGAAGCGCCGCAAACGGAAGCCATCGAGCTCGAACCGTTGGATTCGGTAATTTCCGAAACCACGCGGATGGTGTACGGGAACACGTCAGCGGCTGGCAGCATGGCCGAAACCGAGCGACGGGCCAGACGGCCGTGACCGATTTCACGACGACCAGCACCACCCATGCGACCACACTCACCTACCGAGAACGGAGGGAAGTTGTAGTGCAGCATGAACGGGTCTTTTTTCTCGCCTTCCAGGGTGTCCAGCAGCTGTGCGTCACGGGCAGTACCCAGAGTCGCGACTACCAGAGCCTGAGTTTCACCACGGGTGAACAGCGCCGAACCGTGAGTCTTCGGCAGAACGCCGACTTCGATGTTCAGCGGACGAACGGTTTTGGTGTCGCGACCATCGATACGTGGCTTGCCGTTTACGATGTTTTCGCGAACGGTGCGGTATTCGATTTCGCCGAAAGCAGCTTTGACTTCGCTGGACGAAGGCTGGCCTTCTTCACCGGACAGCTTGGCAACCACCTGATCCTTCAGCTCACCCAGGCGAGCGTAACGGTCGGCCTTGATGGTGATGGTGTAAGCCTGGGAGATCGCTTCGCCGAACTCGGCACGGATAGCGCCCAGCAGTTCGGTGGCTTCTGGCGCAGGAGCCCAGTTCCAGGTTGGCTTGGCAGCTTCAGCGGCCAGTTCTTTAACAGCGTTGATCACCACCTGGAATTCGTCGTGAGCAAACAGTACCGCGCCCAGCATCTGGTCTTCGGTCAGCTCTTTGGCTTCCGATTCAACCATCAGCACGGCGTCCGAAGTACCGGCAACGACCATGTCCAGGCTCGAAGCAGCTTGCTGCTCGTAAGTCGGGTTCAGCAGGTAGCCGGTGCTTTCGTGGAAAGCAACGCGAGCGGCGCCGATCGGGCCGTCGAACGGGATGCCCGAGATGGCCAGGGCAGCCGAGGTACCGATCATCGCAGCGATGTCCGGATCGGTCTTCTTGCTGGTGGAAACGACGGTGCAGACAACCTGCACTTCGTTCATGAAGCCTTCTGGGAACAGCGGACGGATCGGACGGTCGATCAGTCGGGA
>NZ_JBIVMX010000020.1:0-1939 GCF_044753305.1 Pseudomonas sp. NPDC088429
ACTGCGATCAACCACCAGGAAGTCAACCCGCTTTTCGATCGTCAGCACCGGATGGTGCCAAACGCCGCGATGGTAATTAATGCCCTGCCTGCCGTTGGTGACGAAGGCGCGGACCAAGCCTGATCCAGGTTCATCGCCAACTGGCGCGACCACGATCAGAAAGGGGTTGCCGAGCAGCGGAATGAAAGCCTGGCTGCCCAGCGGATGGCGTTCCAGCATGCAAACGGTCAGCGGCATGTCCTGCGCGTCGGCGCGGAAGATGCTGATGATCGCGTTGTCCTCAGGCTGAGCGGTTTCGACCGTCGCCAGTTTATGGAAGCGCATGGTCGAACCGTTGTTGATCATGAAGTGATCGCTGCCGTCGGTTTCGATCACGTCACCGAAAGGGGCGAAGGCTTCTTTGCTCAGCGGTTCAATCGTTAGTGTGCGCATGCTGTTCTTCTTATCCGAATTCGTTATCGATTCACTGCATTTCCCTGTAGAAGCTGGCGAAGCCTGCGATCTTTTGACTTTGTTTTTAAGATCAAAAGATCGCAGCCTGCGGCAGCTCCTACAGGTGTTGCTTTTGCTTTTGTAGGAGCTTGGCTTGCCAGCGAAGGCGATCTTACGAACGCCTTCGCGAGCAAGCTTTGCTCCTACAGGCTCAGCATTACTTCGCGACCTTGCCGAGAACGCGCAGGCGGCTCACGCCACCGTCCGGGAACACGTTCAGGCGGATGTGAGTGATCGGGCCCAGTGCTTTGATCTGCTCGACGAAGGTGTGCTCGGCGTGCATTTCCAGCTTCTGGCTTGGCAGCAGATCGCGCCAGAACAGCGACTGGGTTTCGATCTGGCTGTCAGTACCACCTTTCACGAACGCGCCCTGGATCGAGCAGGTGTCCGGGTAGTTGCCTTTGAAGTGCAGGGTGTCGACGACGATCTTCTCGATCTCGCCCGGGTGACCCAGCGCGACGATGACCCAGTCATTGCCCGGCGTACGACGACGTGCAGTTTCCCAGCCGTCGCCCATGTTGATGCCACGGCCCGGGTTGAGGATGTTGCTCATGCGGCCGAAGTGTTCGTCGGAGCAGGCGAGGGCGCGGCCACCGTTGAGGGCTGCTGCCAGATCGACTTGCTCGTTGTCGCCAACGGCCGACCAGTCGCGATGCGGCACACCGTACACGCGCAGACGGGCAACACCGCCGTCCGGGTAGATGTTGAAGCGCAGGTGGCTGAACGCTTGGTCGTTGTTGATTTCGTGGTAGTGGTGGCTGTTGCCCTGCAGCTCGACGGCCGACAGCACTTCAGTCCACTGAGTGTTGTCATCAGGCTCGCCCGAGGCCAGGAAGCACGCTTCCAGCGAGGCCGATGGCGGGAAGTTGCCGGTGAAGAATGAAGTGTCGATGTCCACGCCTTTGATCGAGCCCGGTACGCCCAGACGGATCACTGCGCTGTCGAAGCCCTCGAAGCGCTTGCGGCGCGATTCCCAGCCGTCCATCCACTTGCCGTTGTCATCGAACACGCCCTCCTTCCATACGGCCGGGGTCGGTTGGAACAGACGATTGGCGTCTGCGAACCAGTCATCGGTGACCGAGATGATTTTGGTGCCCAGACGGGCATCGGCCAGGTTGACGAACTTCTCGAAAGGTACGGCGTAAGCTTTCATTCTTCTTGTCTGCCTTTAAATAAGTGGCTGGGGATGCTTGCAGGGCCCTGGGAAACACAAGCGTTCTAGAGGTTTCTCGGGCCAGGCTCGCTATAGGGTCAGTAAACGGAACAGGGCAATCTTGTTGATCTCCGCCAGCGCGCATTTGAATTCGGTGTCTTCCGAGTTGTGAATGCGCGTTTCGAACGCCGCGAGGATCTGATGCCGGTTGCTGCCTTTTACCGAAATGTTGATTGGTTAATTGAACTTGGCTTTTTTGGAGTCTTTGTGGTAGTTGTAGTTTTGGTTATCTTT
>NZ_JBIVMX010000020.1:1949-82695 GCF_044753305.1 Pseudomonas sp. NPDC088429
CTGAAGCGCTGGAACTCTTCGGCCGTGCATTGGTGAATACCGGCGCCAGCTTGTTCATTGGTGCTGGCTTCGGTCAGTTGGCCCTGGACGGCAGCTTTGCCGGCCAGGTCCGGGTGAGCGTTGATCAGCGCCAGTTGACTGGCGTGATCGGCGCTCAACAGGATGTCGCTCATGCGCTGGTGCAGGGTTTCGATCTCGTCGATCGAAGCGTCCACGCCCAGGTCGTAGGCCTTCTCGGCCACCCATGGCGAATGTTCGTAGATGTCGGCGAAAGCTTTGACGAAAGCGTCGCGGCTCAGGGTCGACGGTTGCAGGGTTTGAAAGCGGCTCATTTGGCGGCCCCTTGGTACGGCTGGGTTTCGTGCCAGTGACGCGCGATGTCGACGCGACGGCTGAACCACACCTGTTCATGACTTTTGGCGTATTCGATAAAGCGTTTGAGCGAAGCGATGCGACCCGGACGGCCGATCAAGCGGCAGTGCAGACCGATCGAGAGCATTTTCGGTGCTTCAGCGCCTTCGGCGTAGAGCACGTCGAACGCGTCTTTGAGGTATTCGAAGAAGTCGTCACCCTTGTTGAAACCCTGCACTTGCGTGAAGCGCATGTCGTTGGTGTCGAGGGTGTACGGGATCACCAGATGAGGTTTGCCGGTCGGGTTGTTCGGTTCCCAGTAGGGCAGGTCATCGTCGTAAGTGTCGCAGTCGTAGAGGAAACCGCCTTCTTCCATCACCAGACGACGGGTGTTCGGGCCAGTGCGGCCGGTGTACCAGCCCAGTGGGCGCTCACCGGTGATTTCGGTGAGGATGCGGATCGCTTCGAGCATGTGCTCGCGTTCCTGCGCTTCGTCCATGTACTGGTAGTCGATCCAGCGATAGCCGTGGCTGCAGATCTCGTGGCCGGCATCGACCATCGCGCGGATCACATCCGGGTGGCGCTGAGCGGCCATGGCCACGGCGAAGATGGTCAACGGAATGTCGAATTCCTTGAACAGTTTCAAGATCCGCCAGACGCCGGCACGGCTGCCATACTCGTAAAGCGATTCCATGCTCATGTTGCGCGCGCCTTGCAGCGGCTGAGCAGCAACCATTTCAGACAGGAACGCTTCGGATTCTTTGTCGCCGTGCAGAATGTTGCGCTCGCCGCCTTCTTCGTAATTGAGTACGAAGGACAGGGCGATGCGGGCATTGCCCGGCCAGTGTGGGTGAGGAGGGTTACTGCCGTAACCGATCAGGTCGCGTGGGTAGTCAGCGCTCACTGCAGTCTTCCTTCTTATTCATGACTTGTTCAAAGTCGGGATTTTGTGGCGGCCTGGCGGTGAGTGAACAGGCTGGCGTCACAGCGATGGGCTGATTGTATACAACTTTAATCGCAATTTGTAAGCCTGAATTTTCGCATTTTTCACCGACTGTCATCTTTTACTGCTATTGGCGTGAGCCTGCAAGAAACCTGCCTGACCCGTCAGCTTATGGATAGGAGGTTCAATGAATAGGCACGTTGCTGGCAGATCAAGGGGAAACGCCCGAATGGCGGGGGTGATGTGAAAAATGTCGTTTTTATTGTGTACAATTTTTTTGAAAAGTGTCTTAATCAGTCGCTCGCCGCAGCTTTTCGTGCTCCGAATCGGTGCGGTCTCCTTTTCAACTGACTTCGGGAGGCGCGAAGTCTGACTGCTTCCACGCAGGCAGGCGCGCAGAATCAATGGGACGTTTGACAACACACGTTTTGGACGCTGCACACGGTTGCCCGGGCAGTTCGATCAAGGTCGAGCTGTACCGCGTTGAAGGTTCGCAACTGGAATTGGTCGCCAGTGCGATTACCAACAGCGATGGCCGGGTCGATGCACCGCTGCTGCAAGGCGATGATTATCGTACCGGCGTTTATCAGGTTCAGTTTCACGCGGGCGATTACTACCGCGCCCGTGGTGTTCAGTTGCCGGAACCGGCCTTTCTGGACGTGGTTGTGCTGCGCTTCGGCATCTCTGCCGAACAGGATCACTACCATGTTCCGTTGCTGATTTCGCCGTACAGCTATTCCACGTACCGGGGCAGCTGACCCCCAAGCAGCTGCCCCCACCGGGAAGCGACTGCGCATATAGCTTCTTTGGTCTTTCGCCCGCCCACACTGCGGGCTTTTTTTCGTCTGTCCTAAAGTCAAAAGATCGCAGCCTGCGGCAGCTCCTACAGATTGAAGTGCAATCCCATGTAGGAGCTGCCGCAGGCTGCGATCTTTTGCTCTTAACGGCTCAACAGGGACGCGGCACCCGCACCACTAAACAACCCGGCACTGATCCGGTTAAACCAGCTCTGCCCCTTGCCACTGCGCAGATACCGCGCCGCCCCATGCGCACCCAGCCCGTAAGCCAGTTTGCAGCACAGATCGAGCACCACCCAGGTGGCAATCATGATCAGCAATTGCGGCAGGAACGGCTGCTGCGCGCTGAGGAACTGCGGCAGAAACGCGGCGAAGAACAGGATGTCCTTCGGATTGCTCGCGCCCAGCACAAACGCGCGCCCGAACAAGGTGCGAAAGCGCGGAGTCGGTGCAGCCTGAGGCACTTCCGCGCCTACCGACGGCTGACGCGATTGCTGCCAGCTCTGCCAGGCGAGGTAGAACAGATACAGCGCACCGACGATTTTCAGCGCACTGAACAACTGCTCCGACGCCAACAGCAGGGCGCCCAGTCCCAGCGCCGAAGCACTGAGCAAACAGATCGACGCAATCACGCCACCCAAAAACGCCGGGTAAGAACGGCGCAGACCGTAATTCAGACTGTTGCTGATCATCAGCAATGACAGTGGCCCCGGAATCAGGATCACCACCAACGCAGCGCCGCTGAACAGCAGCCAGGTTTCCAGACTCATCACTTTCCTCCTTTTTTGTTGTATTGAAAAATGCACAAAAGCCCCACCCGTGAGGGTGAGGCCGTTTTGAAGCCTGAACCGCGTAGCGCTTACAGGAAGATGAACTTGGCGATGAAGATCGCGCAGAGCACCCACAGGCTCACGGAAATTTCCTTGTACTTGCCGGTACCGGCCTTCAGCGCCACATAGGTGATGAAGCCCAGCGCGATACCGTCGGCGACCGAGAAGGTCAGCGGCATCATGATGGCGGTGACGATCGCCGGGATCGCATCAGTGGCTTCGTCCCACTCGATGTGGGCCATGCCGCCCATCATCAGCATTGCTACGTAGATCAATGCACCGGCGGTGGCGTAAGCGGGAATCATGCCGGCCAGCGGTGCGAAAAACATTGCCGCTATAAATAGCACACCTACGGTCACTGCGGTAAGACCAGTCCGACCACCAGCGGCCACACCGGCAGCACTTTCTACATAACTGGTGACGGGCGGAACGCCGACTACCGCACCGAATACGCTGGAAGCACTGTCGGCTTTCATCGCGCGGGAAAGGTTTTCGATGCGACCGTCAGCGCCGACCAGATTGGCGCGTTGGGCAACGCCCATCAGCGTACCGGCGGTGTCAAACATGTGTACAAAGAGGAAGGCCAACACCACGCTGATCATGCTGACGTTGAATACGCCGGCCACGTTCATCGCCATGAAGGTCGGCGCCAGGCTCGGCGGCGTCGACATGATCCCTTCGTAATGCACGATGCCCAGACCCCAACCGGCGAGGGTTACGGTGATAATGCTGATGAGGATCGCGCCGAAGATTTTGTGGTAGCTGAGGATCGCAATCATCAGGAAGCAGATGGCGGCGAGCAGCGGGCCGGGCTCACGCAGGGAGCCGAGCTTGATCAGCGTCGCCGGGCTGTCGACGACAATGCCAGCGGTTTTCAGGCCGATCAGACCGAGGAACAAGCCCACACCGGCACCCATCGCAAAGCGCAGGCTGACCGGAATACTGTTGAGCAGCCACTCACGAATCCGCGAGAAGGTCAGGATCATGAACAACACGCCGGAAACAAACACCGCACCCAGCGCGGTTTCCCAGTTGTAGCCCATGGTGCCGACCACGGTGTAAGTGAAGAACGCGTTGAGGCCCATGCCCGGTGCCAGGCCGACTGGCCAGTTGGCGTACAGGCCCATCAACAGGCAGCCCAGTGCGGCGGCGATACAGGTGGCGACGAACGCCGCACCGTGGTCAATCCCGGCATCGGCCATGATGTTCGGGTTGACGAAGATGATGTAAGCCATGGTGATAAAGGTTGTCAGACCGGCAATCAGCTCGGTCTTCACCGTGGTGCCATGCAAGCTGAGTTTAAACAAGCGCTCCAGCAGGCCAGTGCGTAATGGCGGCGAGAGATCCAGCGTCGATGCTTCGGATTTGCGGCTTTCCACAGCGAGTACTCCTCAAGAGTTTTATTGTTATTTCCAGGGCCGGACCCATGAGGGGTGGCAGCGGCCCTTTGAGGCACTTGCGAATTTGTTGACCATGCGGTCAGGAACTCGCACGCTGTGGATTATGCTTTTGTGTACAAATAAAGCAAATATTGTTTTTGGTTTTGTTTACGAAAGTTCCGTCGTTAGTGATATATCGCCCTTGAGGGCCCCATCGCTGGCTTGCCAGCGATGAGGCCCGAACAGTCAATCGAGAACTGCCTGACTGTTCCCCAACGCCAGATTCACCGCCAACCACCCATTCACCGCCGCCTCCCCAGCCTCGGCAAACACCCGCTCCAGCAACTTCACCTGTTCACGCCGCAACGCCTGCTCGAACTTCGCGCCTTCGGCCGTCAATGCCAGCAGCCGCTTTCGCTTGTCCGTCTCCGAGGCCACGCTGTCCACCAGGTGCATTTCCTGCAACTGCCGCAACGGCATGTTCAGCGCCTGTTTACTCACGCCGAGCAATCCCAGCAATTCCTTCACATTCAAATTCGGGTACCGCGCGATGAAAAACACAATGCGCTGATGCACCCGCGACAACCCGCGTCGCTCGAGCATTTCGTCAGCCTTGGCGGTGAAGGCCTGATAGCCGAAGAAAAACGCTTCCATCGCCTGTTGTTGGCTTGCAGGGTTTTTAAGGTCAAGCATGTTGACGTACTCGCTCAAGCTGTCGTAATTTCAGTCAATCAGTTTGACTTATTTTTCGTCCGCCTCGCTACCGGTGACCCCCATGGCTTTTTCCGAACGTGTCTCGCGCCTTAAAAGTTCTTTGATCCGTGAAATCCTCGCCGCTGCCCAGCGCCCCGAGGTGATGTCGTTTGCCGGCGGCTTGCCGGCCGAAGCCATGCTGCCGAAAGTCGAATGGGCCGACATGCCGCTGGCGCTCGGTCAATACGGCATGTGCGAAGGCGAGCCGGCGTTGCGCGAAGCGTTGGCGGCGGAGGCGAGGGCGCTAGGCCTGCAATGCGAGGCGAGTCAGGTATTGGTGGTCAGCGGCTCCCAGCAAACCCTCGATCTGGCGGCCAAGCTGTACATCGACAAGGGCACGGAAATCCTGCTCGAAGCGCCGACCTATCTGGCCGCGCTGCAAATCTTCCAGCTGTTCGGCGCCGATTGCCTGACCGTGCCGCAAGAGTCCGACGGCCCGAACCTGGTGCAATTGCGCAATCGACTGGAGCAGCATCGTCCGGCGTTCATCTACCTGATCCCGACTTTTCAGAATCCATCAGCCGTGCGCTACAGCGAAGCCAAACGCGCAGCAGTCGCCGCATTGCTCGATGAATTCGGCGTGACCTTGATCGAAGACGAGCCCTACCGCGAACTGACCTTCGACGGCGGCAGCGCCAAACCGATTGCCGGACGCTTGCAGAAATCCAGCTGGATCTACACCGGCACCGTGTCGAAAACCCTGCTGCCGGGTTTGCGCGTTGGCTACTTGATCGCCAGCCCGGATCTGTTTCCGCACCTGCTTAAACTCAAGCAATCGGCGGATCTGCACACCAACCGCATCGGCCAGTGGCAGGCGCTGCAATGGATCGGCACAGAGAAATATCAGCGGCATTTGAGTGAGTTGCGTGGGTTCTACCGGCAGCGGCGCGATGCGTTCCAATCGGCACTGGAAACGCACTTTGCGGATCTGGCGGATTGGAACATGCCGCAGGGCGGGCTGTTTTTCTGGCTGACGTTGAAGCAACCGCTGGATACGCGAACGCTATTGAATGAGGCGTTGGCCAATGATGTGGCGTTTATGCCGGGCGAGCCGTTCTTCCCGGAGCCGGATAATCATCATGGGCACTTGCGTTTGAATTTTAGCCATATTGATCCGGCGCGGCTGGATGAAGGGTTGAAGCGGCTGGCGGCGGTGGTTCGGCAGGCGCAGATAAATAAAGCGGCCTGATAAAAACAAATAAACCGGCTCAAGGGCCGGTTTATTTTTGTCTGGGATTTGCTGTGTCTGTGCGGGCCTCTTCGCGAGCAAGCTCACTCCTACAATTGGAATGCGTTCACCTGTAGGAGCAAAGCTTGCTCGCGAAGGCGTCAATCAGCCCACCACATAACCATCAGACCGCAGCAAATCGCTTATCCAGATAATCAATAATCACCTTCGACTCATACATCCACGTCGTCTGCCCATTCTCTTCAATCCGCAGGCAAGGCACCTTGATCCGGCCGCCCTGTTCCAGCAGCGCTTGACGATCCTGCTCATTGTTCTTCGCATCCTTCAGCGCCACCGGCACATTCAGACGACGCAACGTACGGCGGGTTTTCACGCAGAACGGGCAGGCGTGAAACTGATACAGGGTCAGATCTTTCGCGGCAGCGTCCACTTGAGCCTGAGCAGCGGCGGTGCGCTTTTTCTTGCCCGGACGGGTGAGGAAGTCGATGAAGATAACCAGTTGGCCGAGGCCGACACGAAGCGCTTTGACGAACACGTTGAAAGCCTCACGGTGCAGATTGAGAAAGGCGCGCAGCTTACCCGATTTTTCACGGGCGAAAAAAAACCGGCGATGAATGCCGGTTTTTTTCGTGCTGCGCGTTACTTGATCAGGCTGAGAAATTCGCTGCGGGTGGCAGCGTTCTCACGGAACTCACCGAGCATCACCGAAGTGATCATCGACGAATTCTGCTTCTCGACACCGCGCATCATCATGCACATGTGCTTGGCCTCGATCACTACGGCAACGCCCAGTGCGCCGGTCACTTGCATGATGGCGTCGGCGATCTGGCGGCTGAGGTTTTCCTGAATCTGCAGACGACGCGCGTACATGTCGACGATGCGCGCAACCTTCGACAGGCCCAGCACTTTGCCGCTCGGGATGTACGCAACGTGCGCCTTGCCGATGAACGGCAGCATGTGGTGTTCGCACAACGAGTACAGCTCGATGTCCTTGACCAGCACCATTTCGCTGTTGTCGGAGCTGAACAGGGCGCCATTGGTGACCTCTTCAAGCGTTTGTTCATAACCGCGGCAGAGGTACTGCATGGCTTTGGCGGCACGCTTCGGCGTGTCGAGCAGGCCCTCGCGGGAGACGTCCTCGCCCAGTTGGCCGAGAATCGCGGTGTAGTTCTGTTCCAGTGTCACAGAGGCTGATTCCATAAGGGTTTCAGAGGGGTACTGTTTTGTGTCTGTACCAATTGTGTGCCAAGCAGCTGTTTCAGGCTGAATGACAATAAACGCAGGGTTCATACCCGCCATGGCGCACATGGTAGCGTAAGTGTGTCGGCAGTTGTATGGCCGGTGGGCGCGAAGGGCCAATTCTGGCCGCGTATGCGCATGCTGGAAGTTTTCTCAATTCCACATTTTCTTTCTGGGAATAGGAAATTTCCTACAGTGTTCTTGGGCGTTCCTCGGCAAAGTTTCTCCCCTCGAAAACATCGAGATGTCTGCCGCTAGCAAGTTTTGACGGCAGAGGGGACTGACTGACAGGAATTCAACCCAATGAAAAACACTGCAATGAGCGCGAAAATCTACATGGTCGGTTTACTGGCTGGTGCTGGTCTTTTAGCCGCGTCGGGCGCCTCTGCGGCGGACGGCACCATCACCATTCAAGGTCAGGTAACGGATGCTTCCTGCTTGATCGCCGTGGACGGTGGCACCGGCGACTCCACAATCACCTTGCCGGCGGTTTCCAAAAGCGCTCTCGCGACTCCGGGCGACACCGCCGGTGCCAAAGGTTTCACCATGCAACTCAGTGGTTGCCCTACCACTGGCAGCGTTCGCGCCGCATTTGCGCCACTGAACGTGGATCCGGCCACTGGCTATCTGCAAAACACCGCCTCGGTGAGTGCTGCCACAAACGTCCAGGTGCAAGTGCTTGATGGCGCGGCAACCCCCATCGACCTGCGCGATAACACCGGCAACAGCTACGTGCCGTTCGTGGATCAGGGCGGTGCCGGTGTGGCTGATCTCAACTATGCCGCGCGTTACGTGGCAACGGGCATTGCGACGGCGGGCCAGGTCGATACCCAGTTGGTTTACACCCTGGACTACCAGTAAAGACACGTGGGCAGCCAGCCGCGGTTATCCGCGCAACTGCCTGCCCGGCGCCTGTGGAAAAAACCATGAAGACCCTCTCGACACACCTGCTCAAAGGCCTTTTGCTCAGCGCGCTACTGGGATCGAATGTCGCGCTGGCAAGCGTACAGGTCGCCGGCACCCGTTTTGTCTACCCGACGGCAGAGCGTGAAATCACTGTTGGCCTGACCAACAGCGGCAGCCAGCCGGCGCTGGTGCAAACCTGGCTGGACAAGGGCGATCCCGCGTCGACTCCGGGCGCGCAAAAGCTGCCATTTGTGATCGTGCCGCCGCTCATGCGTATTGAGCCGGGCAAGGGCCAGACATTGCGCATTGCTTACATCGGCGGTGATGTACCCACGGATCGTGAGTCGGTGTATTGGCTCAATGTGCTCGAAGTGCCACCAAAATCGGCGAGCGCGCCAGGGCAAAACGTCATGCAGATCGCCTTTCGCTCACGCCTGAAATTATTCCTGCGACCTTCGGACTTACCGGGCAGTCCGGAAAAAGCCGCCGAGCAAGTGACCTGGGAAGTGGTGCACGCGGCGCAAGGTTACGTGCTGCGCGCGCACAACAAGGCTCGTTACAACATCAGCTTCAGTGAAGTGGCGCTCAACGCCGGCGGCCAGCGTTACGCCAATACCGACGGCGGCATGGTCGGACCGAGTGGCACCTTCGATTTCCCCTTGAAGGGCCTGAGCTCAAACGTGGCGAGTGGCGAAGTCGACAGTCGATGGATCAGTGACTACGGCAATGCCAACGCCCAACGGTACAGCCTCGGCCAGTGACCGCTGTGCGCGGTTATCGAGGAAAATTTTCTACATCACGTGAGCGCCGGCAAAACGGATCTGCCTGAACGCTGACTTGATCGAAAAGCATTGAGTTCGCCATGACTGATTTGTATCGACTGCATTCGGCAGTCGGGAAGCATTTTGCTGTGCGCAAGAAGCGTTTGCAGACGGCTGTTCTACAAGCGTTGACGTTGTTGATAGGCGGCGCAAGTGGCGCGGTTTTCGCAGGCACCGAGCCGGCTGACGTCACCTTTGACAGTACGTTTTTGCAAGGCTATGGCCAGAATCTCGATCTGTCGCGCTACGCCCGGGCCGGCCTGGTGCCCGCCGGTGAATATCGACTGCAGGTGACGGTCAATGGCAAAGATCAAATGAGTCAGACCGTGCGCGTGGTCGCCGCCGGGAAGAATGCATCACGCTTTTGCTTTCGCGCTGCTGACGTCGAGCGTTGGGGCGTAAGAGTGAACAAACTGCCGGATCAGGAGCAGGTCGCCAAGACCCTCGCCAGCGATTGCGTAGAAGTACAGGCGTTGATTCCCGGTGCTTCCTTTCGTATGGACATGGCCAGTCTGCAAGGCGATCTGAGTATCCCGCAGGCCTACGCCGGGCGAGTGAGGCGCGGTTACGTCGATCCTTCGGAATGGGATTCGGGCGTCACCGCCGGTTTTGTCACTTACAACGCCAACGCCTTCGAAAACCAGAACAGCGTCGGCGACGACAGCAGCAGTTTCAGTCTCGGTGTGAACAGCGGTTTCAACGTTGCCGACTGGCGATTGCGCCATAACGGCAATTTCAACTACGACGACGATGCCGGCAGCACGTACAGCGCCACCAACAGCTATGCACAGCACGATGTCTCGTCGATGAAAGCGCAGTTCACTTTGGGCGAATATTTCACCCCCGGCGACAGCTTCGACAGTGTGCCTTTCACCGGTGTGCAACTGGCCAGCGACGACAGCATGCTGCCGGAAAGCGAACGCGGGTTCGCACCCATTGTCCGTGGTATCGCCGACACCAACGCCAAAGTCACCATTCGCCAAGCCGGGCGGATCATCCACGAAGTCACCGTGGCTCCCGGCGCCTTCGTCATCGACGATTTGTACGCCACCGGGTATGCCGGTGATCTCGACGTAACCGTCACCGAGGCCGATGGCCGGCAGAAAACCTTCACGGTTGCGTTTGCCTCTGTGGTGCAAATGCTGCGTCCCGGCTCATCGCGTTTCAGCCTGACCGTCGGGCGTTATCGCGATGACAACCTCGACGACCAGTTGCGTTTCACCCAAGGCACCTACCGCCGAGGCATATCCAACCTGCTGACCTTGTACGGCGGCGGAATTCTGGCCGAAGACTACGGCTCGCTGATCACCGGTGCCGCAGTCGGTACGCCGATTGGTGCGATCGCGTTTGATGCCTCGTTCTCGAGGGCCTCAGGTTTGCCGCAAATTACCACCGATGAAGGCTCCGGTGATTCGAGCGGGCGCAGTTACCGCATCAGTTACAGCAAACTGATCGATGAAACCCGCACCAATTTCGCCTTGGCTGCCTACCGATTTTCCAGTGAGGGGTATCTGGGGCTCAGCACGTTTGCTCACTTGCACGAAGGCGATCCAACCCAGGCCTATCTCGAGCGCAACCGTTTCCAGGTCAGCGTCAGCCAGCCGATGGGCGAAGTCGGTGACTTCTATGTGAACGGTGTGTCGAGCAGTTATTGGGATGGCCGCGCCGACTCCACCACGTATCAGGTGGGCTACAGCAAGAGTTTCAACTGGGGCAGCCTGAGCGTGTCGGCCGGTCGCGAGTTCCAGGACGACGAAAGCAACGACACCTATCTGCTCAGCTTGAGTGTTCCGCTGGGTTCCGGCTCACGACGTCCGACCTTGAGCACAACTGCCTCTTATGACGGCGACAACAACAGCACGGTGCGTACCAACGTCACTGGCACGGCCGGCGAGCGCAATCAGGCCAACTATGGCGTGTACGCCAGTCGCTCCAGCAGCGATGACGATTCCACGCACAGTTACGGCGGCAACGTGCAGTACCGCTCCTCGATAGCGCAGGTCGGGGCGAGCGTCAGTCGCGGCGAAGACTTTACCCAATACACCGGTTCGGCCAGCGGTACCGTTGTTGCCCACTCCGGCGGCATCGTTTTCAGTCCCGAACAGGGCGAGACCATGGCATTGATTGAAGCCAGAGGCGCCGGCGGGGCGAGTGTGGCCAACGGTCAGGGCAACGCGCTCGATGACGATGGCCAGGCACTGACAGCAGGGCTGGTGCCGTATCGCAACAACAATGTCGGAATCAACCCGAAAGGCTTACCCGTCGACGTTGAACTGGAGAACACCCAGCAACAAGTCGCGCCGCGCCGGGGTGCGATCGTGCGGCTGGATTACCCGACGATCATCGGCAAACCGCTGTTGCTGCAACTGGACAATAACGCGGACGTGCCTTTCGGGGCGCAGGTAGTGGACGCGGACGGTAAACAGATTGCGTTGGTCGGGCAGGGCGGTTTGATCTTCGTGCGCGGTGAGCACCAAGGTTTGAAAGCGGTCTGGGGAGAGGATTCAGGGCAGTCATGCCTGTTGCGTTTTGACCCGGCAACCGGGGCAGAGGATCAGTTGTATCAGCAGGTCGACGCCACGTGTGTTCATGGCTGAGTCGTTGGCTGAAGTTGCTCTTCCATTCGAATTATCAGAGAGCCCTTAATCATGCTGGATAGAAAAAATAATCAACATTTAATCGCATGGATTTTTTCTTGTTTGATGTCGCTATTTTCGGTTTCTGCCAATGCATGGGATCAGCCACATGACAACTGTTCTACGGCGGAGCTTCCAACAAGACTGGGGTTTCAGGCAAAAAGCTGGAGCGCTCTGCCCATCGGATCAGTCATTCCCGGGTCTGATAACTCTACTTCGTTGCATATTCAATGCAGCAGTAAATCAGATGCCGACACTGGCTGTGAAGGTGGTGGTGGCTGGTCGTTGGCGGGCAGAGGCTTTTCGCTAACCGCTACTCAGTTCGCCAATACCTATACCTATGCCGGTTTGAACGATGGAATCGGCTTCCAATTTTTAGGAAGCGATGGCACACCAGTGCCCATACTCTATCAAGGCGCCACTGCAGTATTTATCATCAGTCCGGATACACCTGTCGACGGCTTACAAGCAGTAACGCTTCGTTACCGTTTGATCAAAATAAAGCCTGTAGTAGCTGAAGGCACTACAGTGACCCCAAACTTCTCCGTGGGTTGTCAGCATGCGGAGTGGGCAAACAACAATGAGACCAGTAGTTATATTTCCTACGGTGCCAATATAACGCGAGTGACCAGCACCTGCGTTCCAGTGGTTTCTAATACATCCGTCATATTGCCTGCCGTTTCGCGCACCAGTTTCAATGGTGTAGGCAGTGTTGCGCGACGTACGGCCTTCAACCTGGGCTTCCAATGCGATCCAAATGCCCATGCGGTTGTGGCACTCACGGATGGTTCCACACCGGGTACCATCGGGTCTGTCGTTACGCTGAACACCGGTTCAACAGCGAAGGGCATTGGCGTGCAGTTACTATCCGATGGCGTACCCATCGAAATGACGCCGAATGAATTGTTCTCGGTCGGCGGAACGCATTTGACCCTCGATTCCGAGCCCGGCGCGAGCCAGGTCATTAACCTGCCTTTGGCCGTCGAGTATGTACAAAGCGCTGCGCCGATCACCTCGGGAACGGTCGAGGCTTCGGTGCTGGTCAACATTGCCTATCAATAAACGGCGTGATGCGCGGTTCGCGTTACTCGTCGCGACCTTCCATCATCGTGCGTTTGAGCATCACGTACACCGCACCCGCGCCGCCATGTTTGGCCTGACACGAGCAGAACCCGAGCACCTGTGCATGCTGACGCAGCCAGGTGTTGACGTGGCTTTTGATCATCGGGCGCTTGCCGTCCAGTCGCACGGCTTTGCCATGGGTGACACGCACGCAGCGGATTTCAAATTTGGTTGCTTCGGCAAGAAACGCCCAAAGGGTTTCGCGGGCCTTTTCGACGCTCATGCCATGCAGATCGAGGCTGCCTTCGAACGGAATCTGACCGACCTTGAGCTTGCGCATCTGGCTTTCCTGCACGCCGTCGCGCGACCACATCAGCTCGTCTTCCGGGCCGACATCGATCACGAACTGGTCGGACAGACCATCAACGGTGGTGGCATCGGTGCGCACGGTGGCGGACTGGCGCAGCTTGGCGATTTGCGCGCGGTCAGTCTTGGGCTTGCCGGTGTCGGCGCGGTCGTGCTTGATCGGCTTGACGCCGCGCAGCTCGTTTTTGAACAGGGAAAAATCGTCGTCTTGCATGTCAGCCTCCGCGAAGGGCGGCCAGTTTACCCAAGTCGAAACAAAACGGCCCGGCAAAAAGCCAGGCCATTGTTCAATCGTGTTTTTTCATCAGGTGCGGGGACATGTTCAGTTCCCGCGATTGCCGTGCGCGACGGCGGCAGCGTCGCCACAGGGCGACACCGAAATACAGAAACAGCAAACCGACCGCCAGAATGATTGCCGAACCCATCGGCGTGGCATTCAAATCACCGAGCGCCGGCGGGCGCCCCAGCAGGCTGGCGGCACCGGCCATCGCCAGCAGCACCCCGAACGTCGCCAGAATGGCGGCGATCGCAGCGCCGAATCGAAAACGCCAGTTACTTTGGCCTTTGGGCCGCAAGCGGCGAGCGTCAAATCCATCGGATAACTTCATTCCGACCTTCCTCAATGGTATCGGCCCTTCGACCGGGAGTTGACGATGTTGTTCCTGAGGCTAAGGCAATTGCGGCAAATGAGAGGGTTTTGCGGATGAGCGGCCATGCGCGCCGCTCATCTGAGCTCGAATCAGATCAGATCCTGAGTCAAGGCGAGGGTGGCGAAGTTGTCGGCCATGATCGCCATTTCGGCTTCCTGTACCAGTTCGGCACTGAGCACACGGCCCTTGAACGGCAGGTCACGGGTGGCGCAGGCGTCTTCAACCAAAGTGCAGCGGAAACCCAGGTTCTTCGCGGCGCGCACCGTGGTGCTGACGCTGGAGTGGCTCATGAAACCGCAAACGATCAGATCCAGCGAACCAAGGTTTTGCAGACGATCGAGCAACTCGGTGCCGTGGAACGCGCTCGGCAGCAGCTTGCCGATGATGGTTTCGTCGCCCTGCGGTTCGAGGCCCGGGATGAACTCACCGCGCTCGCCTTGCGGGTCGAACAGACCACCAACGGTGCCGAGGTGACGCACGTGCACGATCGGCCGACCGGCTGCACGGGCTGCGGCAACCACTTGTTTGATGTTCGCGACGGCCGCGTCCATGCCGCTCAGGGCCAGCGGGCCACTGAGGTATTCCTTCTGGGCATCGATGATGACCACGGTGGCATGGCTCAGAGTGGCCGCTGCGTAACCGCGGCCGCTGAGTTGAAACATCGTTTTTGGAACGGACATTCTGGGGCTCCTTGGGGTGGGGCTTTTGCGGCATTGTCCTCTGGCTGAGCGATTCTGTGAATCGCTACCATCGTAGGCACCGTCGATTGTGGCCTGCAGCCCCGTCACGTTACACGTTCTGTTCAATGGCTGATGCAAAAAAAAGAAAACTCCTACCGTCGCTCGAAGTTTTTCCTGCGTCGTCGTTACGCGTTTTGGCTGGTAGAATCGCCAGTCGTTTTTTCTGGAGTTCTGCCCCGTGATCACTTCCCGACTTCGTACCCTGCGCGACCACATCCGTTGGGCCGTCAGCCGCTTCCATGGGGAGGATCTGTTTTTCGGCCATGGCACCGACAATGCCTGGGACGAAGCCCGGCAGTTGGTGCTCGGTGCCTTGCACCTGCCATGGGAAATCGCCGACAGCTACCTCGATTGCGCGCTGGAAGACGACGAACTGGTCAACCTGCAACGCCTGCTCAAGCGCCGCATCGAAGAACGCATTCCCACCGCTTACCTGTTGGGTGAAGCGTGGTTCTGCGGCATGTCGTTCATTGTCGACGAGCGTGTGTTGATTCCGCGTTCACCGATTGGCGAACTGATCGAAAACCGCTTCGCGCCGTGGATCGGCACCGAGCCTGCGCGCATTCTCGACCTGTGCACCGGCTCCGGTTGCATCGGCATCGCCTGCGCCTACGAGTTCCAGAACGCCGAAGTGGTGTTGGCCGATCTGTCGTTCGAAGCGCTGGAAGTGGCCAATCAGAACATCGAGCGCCACGGCGTCGATGAGCGCGTGTACACGGTGCAGGGCGATGGTTTTGATGGCTTGCCGGGTCAGCGTTTCGACCTGATCGTGTCGAACCCGCCTTATGTCGATGCGGAAGATTTCGCCGACATGCCGGATGAATATCAGCATGAGCCTGAACTGGGTCTGGCGTGCGGCGATGATGGTTTGAATCTGGTTCGGCGGATGCTGGCTGAAGCGGCGGATCACCTGACCGAGAAGGGCTTGCTGATCGTTGAAGTAGGCAACAGCCAGGTGCACGTGGACGCGTTGTACCCGGAAGTCGATTTCGCCTGGCTGGACTTCCAGCGCGGCGGGCATGGCGTGTTCATGTTGACCGCAGAACAGTGCCGCAACCACCAGGCCCTGTTCGCCTCCCGCGTCTAATCGAGACCGATCGTTCCCACGCTCTGCGTGGGAACGTCTCAATCGACGCTCTGCGTCCGCTTTTGGAATGCGGAGCGTCCCGGGCTGCATTCCCACGCAAAGCGTGGGAACGATCCAAAAGGGTGTACACCGATCCCAGTGTAGGAGCTGCCGCAGGCTGCGATCTTTTGATCTACCGGTGCGTCGCAATCCAGATCAACAACCCCGCCTGGAACACCGCAAACGCCACCAGACAAGTAATGGTAAAGCGCAACCCGGCGTCTTCACGCTTGAACTTGCCGACTTTCTCTTCCTGCTTCTTCAGCTTCACTTCCTGCTCAGCCAGATTCTGCTCAGCCTGCTGGAGCATCTGCGCCGCTTCAAGAATCTCGACGATCTGCAGCTTTTCGCTGTTCCAGTCGCCGAGCAAATCGCCGACCTGCACTTCCTTGACGCTGCCCTTCAAATGCTGGGCATCGGCGTAGACCACATCAAAGCCGTGCACGCGCAGGAAATGATCGCGACGCAGGCGCGTGTCTTCGTTCAGCGCGTCTTTGTTGTTCAAATCCATGCCGTCGACGGTGTAGGTCGGCCAGCGCTTCTTCGCCCAATTGATGCCTTGCGCGGCCATATAGCGGCCGATGCCACGGTTCAACGGTTCGATCTGCAAACCGCTGTCCGGGCCGAAATGCACACGCTTGGTCGCGTGATCAACCCACACGTCCAGTTGGTTCTGCTCTTTGCGCACCCGCTGGCCCGGCAGTTTGATCGCCATGCGCATCAGGCTGGTTTCTTTGCTGTTGCGCTCGGCGTAACCGAATTCGACAAAGCGCAGTGGCCGCCCGCCGGTGTTGCGGTCGGTCTGCAGCGGGGCCAGGCGGAGCATCTTGTGGTGCTCGACGTGGACGTCCGCCCACGGCAGCTCGGCCGCTGGCGGTGCGTCTTTTTCAGCGGCGGTGTCGGGTGAAGTCTGGGTATCAGTCATAACGGCGAGATCCTGTCCAAGCCCTGCTTGTCGCCAGCCGTTGCGCTGGCGACAAAGGCTTATCGGCCGTTTTTTGCGGTACTGGAGGGCAAAAGCGTTTAACGGGTGCGAAGTCCGTCAATAAAACTGAGGATTGTCGCGCCTAACTCGGCCGCGAGTGGCAAGTTTGGATCCTTGTAGGAGGCCAATTGCCGCTTCATGTCGTTATGCACAATGCGCAACACGTGGTTCATGCCCTCGATCACCACCAGTTCGGCATCCGGTTTGGCAGCCTTGAGCCGCTTGGCGTCGTCAACGCTGACCTGAATATCGTTCGTGCCCTGAATGATCAGCGCCGGCATTTTCAATTGCGCGAAGTCTTGCGCTGGATCTTGACGGAAAAGCGAAATCAGATACGGCTGCACGCTCGGGCGGAAGATCACCTGCAACGGCTGCGGCACGTTGTCATCGGTGCGACCGGCCTTGAGGCTGTCGAGCAGTTCGTTACTGCGCAGCATCAACGCGGGCGGCAGGCTGCGTGCCAGTTGTTCACGAATCACTTGATCGACCGGTCGGGCACTCCCCGACAGAGAAATCACCGCCGCCGCATCGACTTTCGGCGCGGCGAGACTGGCGATCAACGCGCCTTCACTGTGACCGAGCAGAATCAGCGGGCCGAAGCGCGGATCAGCCTTGAGCTTCTGCCCCCACGCCACGGCATCGGCGGCATAAGATTCGATCGATAAATTGCGCTCATCGGGCGTCGCCGGCAGGCTCGCGGCCACTCCACGTTTGTCGTAACGCACGCTGGCGATGTTGTGTTTGGCCAGCACCCACGCCAGCCGTTTAAGGCTGTCGTTGCGCCCGCCGTCGGGGTTGTTTCCGTCGCGGTCTGTAGGGCCGGAGCCGGAAATGATCAGGACAACCGGCACAGGCTTGTCGGACTTTGGCAGCAACAGCGAGCCGAAAAGTTCGCCGCTGCCGGTATCCAGAGTGACCGGGCGTTGTAAGACCGTCGCTTGGGCAAAGCCCGTAAACAAGGTAAGACTCAAGAGCAAAACTCGCAGCATCATCACGCCATCATTGGTCAAGGTGCCGGTTGGACTCGCCAACACCGCTAAGGTTCGAGGATGAACTACTCGGTTAGCCTGCGTATACTGGCGCGCATCACGAATTTGGGTTTGATTTCACGGAGCGTCCTGCATGTCCGGCAATACCTACGGCAAGTTGTTCACTGTCACCACCGCTGGCGAAAGCCATGGTCCGGCGTTGGTCGCCATTGTCGACGGCTGCCCGCCGGGCCTGGAGATCTCCCTCGAAGACCTTCAGCGCGACCTTGATCGCCGCAAGCCCGGCACCAGCCGCCACACCACCCAGCGCCAGGAAGCCGACGAAGTCGAAATCCTTTCCGGCGTGTTCGAAGGGCGCACCACCGGTTGCTCGATCGGCCTGCTGATCCGCAACACCGACCAGAAGTCCAAGGACTACTCGGCGATCAAGGATCTGTTCCGCCCGGCCCACGCCGACTACACCTACCACCACAAATACGGTGAACGTGATTACCGTGGCGGTGGCCGCAGCTCGGCGCGCGAAACTGCGATGCGCGTGGCAGCGGGTGCAATCGCGAAGAAATACCTGGCCAGCCAAGGCATCGTCATCCGTGGCTACATGAGCCAGCTCGGCCCGATCGAAATCCCGTTCAAGACCTGGGATTCGGTGGAAGAGAACGCCTTCTTCAGCCCCGATCCGGACAAAGTCCCGGAGCTGGAGGCCTACATGGATCAGTTGCGCCGCGACCAGGACTCGGTCGGGGCGAAGATCACCGTCGTTGCCGAAGGCGTGATGCCGGGTCTCGGCGAGCCGATTTTCGACCGTCTCGACGCTGAACTGGCCCATGCGCTGATGAGCATCAACGCGGTCAAAGGCGTGGAAATTGGCGCCGGTTTCGCCTCGGTCGCCCAACGCGGCACTGAGCATCGCGATGAAATGACCCCGCAAGGTTTCCTCAGCAACAATGCCGGCGGCATTCTCGGCGGCATTTCCTCCGGTCAGCCGATCGTTGCCCATCTGGCGTTGAAACCGACGTCGAGCATCACCACCCCGGGCCGTTCGATCGATATCCACGGCAACCCGGTCGACGTCATCACCAAGGGCCGTCACGACCCGTGCGTCGGCATCCGCGCCACACCGATTGCCGAAGCGATGATGGCCATCGTGTTGATGGATCATCTGCTGCGTCACCGTGGCCAGAACGCCGATGTGCGCGTGAGCACGCCGGTGCTGGGTCAGCTTTGATGGCAGGCTCTAAAGCCGTCGCGGCATAACTGGCGTGGCGGCGCTCCCTTACTGGCGGTTGTCCAGTTTCTACCTGTTCTATTTCGCCTTGCTCGGTTCGACAGCGCCGTTTCTGGCGCTGTACTTCGATCACCTCGGCTTCAGTCCGGCGCGGATCGGTGAACTGGTTGCGATCCCTATGTTGATGCGCTGCGTGGCGCCAAACATCTGGGGCTGGCTCGGCGACTACACAGGCAAACGCCTGGCGATCGTGCGCTTCGGCGCCGTGTGTACGCTGCTGACCTTCTCGTTGATTTTCGTCAGCAAAACCTACGCCTGGCTGGCAATGGTCATGGCGCTGCACGCATTCTTCTGGCACGCGGTGCTGCCGCAGTTCGAAGTCATCACCCTCGCGCATTTGCAGGGGCAGACCTCGCGGTACAGCCAGATTCGCCTGTGGGGCTCGATCGGTTTCATCATCACTGTGGTGGTGCTCGGTCGTCTGTTCGAATGGCTCAGCCTCGACATCTACCCGGCGGCGCTGGTGTTGATCATGGCCGGCATCGTCCTCAGCAGTTTGTGGGTGCCGAACGCGCAACCGCCGCAAGGCAATCGGCCGAGCGGCGAGGGTTTCCTCAAGCAGCTGCGCAATCCCGGCGTGCTGGCGTTTTATGGCTGCGTGGCGCTGATGCAGATGAGCCACGGCCCGTATTACACCTTTCTGACCTTGCACCTCGAACGACTTGGTTACACGCGCGGCACCATCGGCATGCTCTGGGCCGTGGGCGTGGTCGCCGAAGTGCTGATGTTCATGGCGATGAGCCGGATTCTTGCGCGGTTTTCCCTGCGCCGCGTATTGCTGGCGAGTTTTCTGCTGGCGGCGCTGCGCTGGTTGCTGCTAGGTTCGTTCGCCGAGTTTCTCTGGGTGCTGTTGTTCGCGCAGGTTCTGCACGCGGCGACCTTCGGCAGTTTTCACGCCGCGGCCATCGCGTTCGTGCAACGTAGCTTCGGCGCGCGCCAGCAAGGGCAGGGCCAGGCGCTGTATGCGGCACTGGCCGGCACCGGCGGTGCGCTCGGCGCGTTGTATTCCGGTTACAGCTGGAATGCCCTCGGCGCGACATTGACCTTTAGTATTGCCAGTCTCGCGGCGCTCGCTGCTGCCGTTATCATTGCCACACGTATGCAAGAGGACAGGCCATGAGCCTTACGCGTGAACAGCTCGCCCAGCAAATCGTCGACGCAGGGCGTTTTCTTTATGGTCGCGGCTGGTCGCCGGCCACCAGCAGCAATTACTCGACGCGTCTGTCGCCGAGTGAAGCGCTGCTGACGGTGTCGGGCAAGCACAAGGGCCAGTTGGGTCTGGACGATGTGCTCGCCACCGACCTTTCCGGCAATAGCCTGGAGCCGGGCAAAAAACCGTCCGCCGAAACCCTGCTGCACACTCAGCTGTATAGCTGGCGTCCGGAGATCGGCGCGGTGCTGCACACCCATTCGGTCAACGCCACGGTGCTGTCGCGCCTGACCCCGGAAGACTTTATCGAGTTCGAAGATTACGAACTGCAAAAAGCCTTCAGCGGTGTTTCGACCCATGAATCGCGGGTGCGCGTGCCGATTTTCGACAACGATCAGGACATTGCGCGCCTCGCCGCCAAGGTGCAGCCTTGGCTCGACGCCCACCCTGATTGCGTCGGCTATCTGATTCGCGGCCACGGCCTCTACACCTGGGGCGCGCAGATGAACGACGCGCTGCGCCAGATCGAGGCCTTTGAATTTCTGTTTGAATGCGAGTTGAAAACCCGCAGCGTCATGAACCGCCAAGGCTGACTTCACCAGAAGTAGCCCATTTGCCTGATGAAATGCTGTGCCCGACCGGTCTGCAAGAACCGGACGGCAAGGCCGATACCGAGGAATTGCCCCAATGAGCAGCCTGTCCGTCTATCACGTCTCCAGCCCCGACATTCCCAACAAAGTGCTGACCCACTTTGAAGACATCGCCTCGACCCTGGCCGAGCAGGGCGTGCGCTTCGACCGCTGGCAAGCCGCCGCCAAGATCCAGCCCGGCGCTACCCAGGAAGAAGTGATCAGCGCTTATAAAGAGCAGATCGACAAGCTGATGACCGAACGCGGTTACATCACCGTCGACGTGATCAGCCTGAACAGCGATCACCCGCAGAAAGCCGAACTGCGTGCCAAGTTTCTCGAAGAGCATCGCCACGGTGAAGACGAAGTACGATTTTTCGTCGCCGGCCGTGGGCTGTTTACCCTGCACATCGACGATTACGTCTACGCCGTACTCTGCGAGAAGAATGATCTGATCTCGGTACCGGCCGGCACCAAGCACTGGTTTGATATGGGCGAGCATCCGCACTTTGTCGCGATCCGCCTGTTCAACAACCCTGAAGGCTGGGTTGCCAACTTCACCGGCGAAGACATCGCTGGCCGTTTCCCGCGTCTGGAGGACTGATTCGATGTCGATCAAAGCCATTGTCACTGACATCGAAGGCACCACCAGCGCGGTGAGTTTCGTCTTCGACGTGTTGTTTCCGTATGCGGCCAAACACCTGCCGGACTTCGTGCGGCAGAACGCCGAACGTGCCGATGTCGCTGAGCAACTCGACGCCGTGCGCCGTGACAGCAATGCGCCGCAGGCCGATGTTGAGCGGGTCGTTGAAATTCTGTTGAGCTGGATCGAGGAAGATCGCAAAGCCACGCCGCTCAAGGCCTTGCAAGGCATGGTCTGGGCGCAGGGTTATCACGCCGGGCACTTGAAAGGGCATGTTTACCCGGACGCGGTTGAAGCGCTGCAACGCTGGCATGCGGCGGGTTATCAACTGTTTGTGTATTCGTCGGGGTCGATTCAGGCGCAGAAGCTGATTTTCGGTTGTTCCGAGGCGGGGGATTTGACGCCGCTGTTCCGCGGGTATTTCGACACCACGTCGGGGCCCAAGCGTGAGGCGCAGTCTTACACCAACATTCAGCAAGCCATCGGCGTCGCGCCCGAGGAAATTTTATTCCTCTCGGACATCGTCGAAGAACTCGACGCCGCACAAGCCGCCGGCCTGCAAACCTGCGGCCTGGCCCGCGAAGGCGGCGAGCTGGGCAACCACATCACCGTCGACACCTTCACCGGAATAGAACCCGAAGCCTTCTAACCCACACAAAACCCCTGTAGGAGCTGCGGAACGCTGCGATCTTTTGATCTTGTTTTTAGAATCAGGATCAAAAGATCGCAGCGTTCCGCAGCTCCTACAAAGAGTTAGCGATCGTAGTTGAGATCGCGATCGCAATAGAGTGCGCGATCGCAGTAGAGATCGCGCACAAAAAAAACAGGCCGTGAAGCGAGAGCTCCACGGCCTGTTTTGTTTAAAGCGTTTTACAAATTACAGCGAGTGATACGTCGGCAGGGCAAAACGCTGTTGGCTTTGCAGCATGCCGATTTGTGGCAGCTCACTGGCTTGTTCAGCCAAGTCACGACGGATCGCGCTGATCGCCCACGACAGTTGGTCGCCAGCATGCAGTTGTTGATAAGTCAGTGCGCGTTTGAACACTTTGCCGTCGCTGCTGCGCAGGGTCAGCAGGATCCCGCCATCAGGACGTGGCGCAGTGGTGACGTCGAAGTTGGAGAACAGGGAGGTAAATTTCTCTTGGATCAGGCTCATGTCTTTCAGCTCCGTATGCACTTGAATGGCAAGCATGCAGAGGAGGTTGCAGAGTTTGTGCCAGCATTTGAATAAAAAAATATCCATATAAATCAATAGCTTGAAAATTATGATTTTTGAAGGCGTCGTGCAATCTGCATGAGTGGCCATCGTGCATCCTGCATTTTGCGGGATCGTGATCATTTCTACGGAACCAAACGCTGACCCGGAGATCAGCTCCGCGCCCGCCACGTCAGCGGATACAAAACATTGCAAAAACCGCGTGTACAGCCTGAGAAGCGCTGACGTATTTTCGATCTCGACCCGCGCTCGAATGCGCCGGTTGCTTCAAGGCACAGCCCGAAAAATAAAAACATCGACCTGCACGCCAAGGTCGAACGGGGAGCTTCCATGCGTCACGCGCCAAGCGACACGATTACCTGGAGCATGATGCTCCGCAAACTGCCGATGATTGCCAAAGCCATCCCGCGGGTGGTCAAAGGCATGAAGGTGGCCAATGTCACGGATCCGACCCAAAGCTGTGGCCTTGGCTGGACGTTCGAACAAGCAACCCTGCGCAACCCCGACGGCCTGGCGTTACTGCACGGCGACGTGGCGCTGACGTACTCACAAGTCAACCAGTGGGCGAACCGCATCGCTCACTATCTGAGCGGGCAGGGCATCGGCAAGGGCGACGTGGTCGCGGTGTTTATCGAGAACCGTCCGGAGTTGCTGGTGACGATTTTGGCGTTGGCCAAGGTCGGCGCCGTCAGCGCGCTGCTGAACACGTCGCAGACCCGCGACACGCTGATCCACAGCATTAATCTGGTAGCGCCGGTAGCGATTGTCGTTGGCGAAGAGCTGGTTGCGGCTTATTCAGCGGTGCGCGAGCAAGTGGCAATCACTGCGCCGCGCACCTGGTTTGTCGCCGATCAGGACACCTACAGCCATCCGGGCATTGCGCCCGACGGCTTCGTCAACTTGATCAGCGCCAGTGCCGACGCCTCCAGCGAAAATCCGCCGAGCAGCCAGCGGATCTTCTTCGACGACCCGTGTTTCTACATCTACACCTCCGGCACCACCGGGCTGCCCAAGGCCGGGGTGTTCAAGCACGGGCGCTGGATGCGCAGCTCCGCCAGCTTCGGCATGATCGCCCTCAACATGGGCCCCGACGACGTCGTCTATTGCACCTTGCCGCTGTACCACGCCACCGGCCTCTGCGTGTGCTGGGGCTCGGCGGTCAACGGCGCTTCAGGCTTCGCGATCCGGCGTAAATTCAGCGCCAGTCAGTTCTGGAACGACGTGCGCCGCTATCGCGCGACCACCATCGGATACGTCGGCGAATTGTGCCGTTATCTGGTCGATCAACCGGCCAGCGCCGACGACAACCGACACGAGGTGCGCAAGATGATCGGCAACGGTTTGCGCCCCGGCGCCTGGGCCGAGTTCAAAACGCGCTTTGCGGTGGATCACATCTGTGAGCTGTACGCGGCCAGCGACGGCAACATCGGCTTCACCAATATTCTCAACTTCGACAACACCATCGGTTTCTCGCTGATGGCTTGGGAGTTGGTGGCTTACAACCACGACAGCGGCGAGCCTCTGCGCAGCGACGACGGCTTTATGCGCAAGGTCGACAAAGGCGAACAGGGCCTGTTGCTGGCGCGGATCGACGAGAAAGCGCCGCTGGACGGTTACACCGATCCACAGAAAACCGCGAAAGTGGTGCTACAGGATGTGTTCGCCAAAGGTGACCGATTCTTCAATACCGGCGATCTGCTGCGCAACATCGGTTTCGGTCATGCGCAATTTGTTGATCGACTCGGTGACACCTATCGCTGGAAGGGCGAAAACGTCTCGACCACCGAGGTTGAAAACCTGCTGCTGCAACATCCCCACATCTCTGAAGCGGTGGCCTATGGCGTGGAAATCCGCAACACCAACGGCCGCGCCGGCATGGCGGCGATTACGCCGGCGGAATCCCTCGCGACCTTGGATTTCGCCGAGTTACTGACTTTTGCTCGGGAGCGCATGCCGGCGTACGCGGTGCCGTTGTTCCTGCGGGTGAAGGTGAAGATGGAAACCACGGGGACGTTCAAATACCAGAAAACCCGCCTGAAGAATGAAGGCTTCGACCCCGGCCAGACGGGCGATGACCCGATTTACGCATGGCTGCCCGGTACGCAGACATACGTTCGCGTGACCGATGAAATATTGGCGGGCATTTATCAGGGCAAGCATCGTTATTGAATCTGGCTATAGGCCGACTTGAGAAAAAGGGGGTGACAGTTTTCCTCGCGCTCGGGAAACTGTCGGCTTTCCGATTGACCGAAAGTGGAGTTGCCCATGTCCGAACAAAGCCGCCAGATGACCCCTGAAGAAGCCGCCGAATTTACCGAGCAGGTTTTCAACAAGGCGCGCGACGGTGATGCCGAGATGCTTGATCGTCTGGTCAGCGCCGGTTTGCCGGTCAACTTGAAGAACAGCAAGGGCGACACGCTGCTGATGCTCGCCAGCTACTACGGCCATATCGACGCGGTGAATGTGCTGCTTAAACACAAAGCCGACCCGGAAATGCGCAATGGCAACGGCCAGAGCCCGATTGCCGGTGCGGCATTCAAAGGTGATCTGGCGGTGGTCAAGGCGTTGGTCGAGGCGGGTGCCGAGATCGAAGGTTCGTCGTTTGACGGCCGCACGGCGTTGATGATGGCGGCGATGTTTAACCGTGTAGAGATCGTCGATTACTTGCTCGGCAAAGGCGCCGACGCGCAGGCCAAGGACGCCAACGGTGCAACGGCGCTGGACGCGGCGCGCACCATGGGTGCGGTCGATACCACGGCGCAGCTGGAAAAACTGTTGGGTTGATAAAGTCAAAAGATCGCAGCCTGCGGCAGCTCCTACACTGATCCCACCGTAGGCTGCGATCTTTTGCGTTGTGCGCTATCCTCCGCGCCCTCAAATTTCACCTTCCACAGGATCCGCCCTCATGAAAGCCGCACTCGTCGAACTCATCAGCAAAATCAGCTCCGGCTGCATGGCCGAGGACGAGATCCTGAAAGTGGCCGATGAAGCGGCGCAAGCCTACGCCGATGCCGATGCTTTTCTGACAGCCAACCCAGACATCAACTACGACGACACCTTCCCGATCCCGTTGGGCGAGTGGGTCGTCGTCGGCAGCCTGCCGGAAACCGTGTTGTTCCAGGCCGACACCTACGTTGACCTGTTCGCGCAGATCGTCGCCTCGTTCGGCCCGGGCGTGGATTTCAATCTCAAGCCCAAGCAACTAGCGAAAACCGAAGCCCTGACCGCGCTCAACCGCATTCAGGTGCAGATGAGCAGCATGAACAAGGAAAACGGCGGTTACACGCTGATGAACTTCAGTCAGTTGCTCGACGACGAGCTGCAAATGGTGCTGGTCTTCGGCAACGACGTGCCGCGCGTGCTGGAGTTGTGCGCCGAAGTCGGCATCACCGCTGCACCCGCGCTGGAAGCCTTGAAGATCGCCGTTCACGTCTGAGTGCAATAAAAGGGAACCCTGCGCGCGACCGTCTATCCTAAAAGTGCATGCCACTATTCTGGAGCGACACCATGGGTTCCACGTTCAACGGTCTGATTGGCCTGATCATCCTCGCCCTCGACATCTGGGCCATCATCAATGTGCTGAAAAGCGGCGCAACCACCGGGATGAAAATCGTCTGGGTGCTGCTGATCATCCTCCTGCCGGTACTGGGCCTGATCATCTGGGCAATCGCCGGGCCACGCGGTAACGTCCGGATCTGAATCAGCTAACACCGCAATACCCCTGTAGGAGCTGCCGAAGGCTGCGATCTTTTGATCTTGCTTTTAAAAATCAACATCAAAAGATCGCAGCCTGCGGCAGCTCCTACAGGGATTGTGGTTGTGAGGTTCGACCTGTCATCTTCGGCAACGTAGAATGCGCGCCTTTCCCGGGCAATCGTCCCCACGATTGACGCCCGCGCATTCATCGGAGCACTTGACCATGACCGTCACCAAAACCAGCGAGTACCTGGAAACCCTCTACGAAGGCTACGGCCAGCGTTTTCGCATGGAAAAACTGCTGCACGAAGTGCGCACCGAACACCAGCATCTGGTGATCTTCCAGAACCCGCGCATGGGCCGCGTGATGGCGCTGGACGGCGTGATCCAGACCACCGAAGCCGACGAATTCATCTACCACGAAATGCTCACCCACGTGCCGATCCTCGCCCACGGCAGCGCCAAGCGCGTGCTGATCATCGGCGGCGGTGACGGCGGCATGTTGCGCGAAGTGACCAAACACGCTGGCGTTGAACACATCACCATGGTCGAGATCGACGGCACCGTGGTCGACATGTGCAAAGAATTCCTGCCGAACCACTCCAGCGGCGCTTACGACGATCCACGTCTGAACCTGGTGATCGACGACGGCATGCGTTTCGTCGCCACCACCACGGAAAAATTCGACGTGATCATCTCCGACTCCACCGACCCGATCGGCCCGGGCGAAGTGCTGTTCTCGGAGAACTTCTACCAGGCGTGCCACCGCTGCCTGAACGAGGGCGGCATCCTCGTGACCCAGAACGGCACGCCGTTCATGCAGATCGACGAAGTGAAAACCACCGCCGGTCGCCTGAAGAGCCTGTTCCCGGACTGGCACTTCTATCAAGCGGCCGTACCGACCTACATCGGCGGTTCGATGACCTTCGCTTGGGGCTCGACCAACCCGGCCTACCGCAAGCTCAGCCGTGAAACCCTGCAACAGCGCTTCATCGGCAGCGGCATCGTCACCCGCTACTACAACCCGGAAATCCACATCGGCGCGTTTGCCTTGCCGCAGTACGTGCTGCAGGCGATCAACAAGCCAAGCAACGACTGATATTGAACCTGTAGGAGCTGCCGCAGGCTGCGATCTTTTGATCTTGTTTTTAAATCAGGATCAAAAGATCGCAGCCTGCGGCAGCTCCTACAGTGATACATGTCGTTTTTTTCATCTTCGTCCGCTGTAATCCTTTTGAACCAACTTTCTGCGTAAACAGTCGAGATAGTTGTAAGCCCATTTGCGGGTTTGATCGAGGAGGCACCGATGCAAAAGTGGAAAGTCACTTTCGTGGACGATCATGGTGAAATTGTCGATGAGGTGTTCGAACGTGCGGAATGCCCCAGTGACGATGAGGCCGCACAACTGATCAAGGCACGGCTCCTGCCCGTGGCCGCCGAGCTGGATCTCAATGATCTGGAAGGGCGCACCGCCGATGCTGGCGTGAAAAGTCTGAAAACCCAGAACAGCATCGAAATCCGCAGCATCACCCCTATCTGACATTCTTCTTGTCACCTTCACCACCAGGCCTTGGCAGCAGCTCTATCTTGGGGCTACTCTGCAAGCGAGATCAGCGAACGGATCGCTAAGGTCTGGTCTTGTCAGCTACATGCTTGTTTCCCGCGTTCAACGACGTTGTCGCAGTACTTTGGCCAAAGGCCCGGGGCGGGAATACGGAAAGTCTATCCATCTATGCGAGGGGGACGATTCATGAGCACAGCCTATCAAGAAGACATCAGCAGCAATGTTCTGCGCCGCATGAAAGAAGGCGGTTTCGATTTTTCCCGATTCCATCCCATCGAGTTCTACGCGATTTTCCCGGACGAGGAGCGGGCGCGCAGGGCAGCAGGCAAATTTCGCGGTGAATCCATCAATGCCCAGGTCAGTGTGCGTGATGACGGTGCGTGGGCGCTGGAATTAAGCAAAGTGATGTACGCGACGTATGACGATATCGGCGATTTCGAGCAGGGATTTTCGGCGGTGGTCGAGCCTTTGGGCGGAATAATCGAAGGGTGGGGCGTGAAACAGGAGGTGCGTAGCCGCCACCGGTTGAATTGAATATTTATAGATAGAAGATCAAAAGATCGCAGCCTTCGGCAGCTCCTACACAGATTCATGTAGGAACTGCCGAAGGCTGCGATCTTTTGCTTTTGCTTTCAAAACATTTCCAAAAGGCAAAAAAAAGCCACCGGAGAGGGTGGCTAAAAGGGAAGACCGATAAGGAGAGGAAACCGGTCAGGGTTAAGGCTGGGCGGGCTGCCGGGGCAATCCCAATCAATTGAGCTGACCACTTCACGGTGCGGGGAGCCGCGAAGTTTGGCAGCGAATGCGCGGATTATCCGCAGCCGATCCCGGGCAGTGAAATCAACTCTGACTATGCTGCTAATAGGCGATGCAGTGCGTCGCAATGAAGCGGGGGCAATCAGGTTGGGGCATTTGCCGCACAGGAATGGTGCGGCGCCTGCGGCTTGAATATCCAACCGATTGAAATCAAAGCGTTTATGCCGATGGCACGGGCCTTGCGAAGGCCTGTATGTCCGGGTGACAAGGAGTACGGCATGATCCGCACCTATTTTGATGAGATGTACGATGCCGGCGGCCAGGTTCGCCCGCATTATCGGGAGTTCGCCCGATGGCTGGCCGACACGCCTGACGAGCTGCTGGCCCAACGGCGACGCGAGGCCGATCTGCTGTTCCATCGCGCCGGGATTACATTCACGCTCTACGGTGACGAGCAGGGCACCGAGCGGCTGATTCCTTTCGACACCATTCCGCGCAGCATCCCCGCCAGCGAGTGGCGGATCGTCGAGCGCGGCTGCATCCAGCGGGTCAAGGCGCTGAACATGTTCCTCGCCGACCTCTATCACGAGCAGCGCATCATCAAGGCCGGGATCATTCCCGCCGAACAGGTGCTGGCCAACGAGCAATATCAGTTGGCGATGCAGGGCCTGGATCTGCACCGCGATATCTATTCGCACATTTCCGGCGTCGATCTGGTGCGCGATGGCGACGGCACGTATTACGTGCTCGAAGACAATCTGCGTACGCCGAGCGGCGTCAGCTACATGCTCGAAGACCGCAAAATGATGATGCGATTGTTCCCGGAGTTGTTCGCCGCGCAGCGCATCGCGCCGATCGATCACTACCCGAACCTGCTGCTCGACACGCTGAAAAGCTCTAGCCCGATTGATGACCCGAGTGTGGTGGTGCTGACGCCGGGGCGCTTCAACAGTGCGTTCTTCGAACACGCGTTTCTTGCGCGGGAAATGGGCGTTGAATTGGTCGAAGGCGCGGATCTGTTCGTGCGTGACGACAAAGTCTTCATGCGCACCACCGACGGCCCGAAAGCAGTGGACGTGATTTACCGTCGCCTCGACGACGCCTTCCTCGATCCATTGGCGTTCAACCCGGACTCAATGCTCGGCGTGCCGGGGCTGCTGTCGTCCTATCGCTCTGGCAACGTCGTGTTGGCCAACGCCATCGGCACCGGCGTGGCGGATGACAAATCGGTGTACCCGTTTGTCACCGACATGATTCGTTTCTACCTCGATGAAGAACCGATCCTGAAAAACGTGCCGACCTGGCAATGCCGCAACCCGTCTGAACTTTCCCACGTGCTGGCCAATCTTCCAGATCTGGTGGTCAAGGAAACTCAAGGCTCCGGCGGTTACGGAATGCTGGTCGGGCCGGCGTCGACGAAGGCGGAAATCGATGCTTTCCGCGAACGCATCAAGGCCAAACCCCACGCGTACATCGCGCAACCGACGCTATCGCTGTCGACCTGTCCGACCTTTGTCGAAAACGGCATTGCGCCGCGCCATATCGATTTGCGCCCATTTGTCTTGTCCGGTCGTGAAACCCGCGTGGTGCCCGGCGGTTTGACCCGTGTGGCGCTGCGCGAAGGCTCGCTGGTGGTGAATTCATCACAGGGCGGCGGAACCAAGGACACCTGGGTGGTCGAGGATTGAAGGAAGCTTGCCATGTTAAGTAGAACTGCCTCGGATCTGTATTGGATGTCGCGTTACCTGGAGCGGGCGGAAAACCTCGCGCGGATGCTCGACATCAGTTATTCGCTGTCGCTGATGCCGCAGGACGGTCGCGGTGATGGTTTGCATGAACTGGCGATGCCGCTGTTGATCACCGGCACGCTTGAGGATTATCTGGAGCGTCACGGCGCATTGCATGCCGAACGGCTGCTGCACTTTTTCGCCCTCGATGCGGCCAACCCGGCAAGCATTTACAGCTGCCTCGGTGCGGCGCGGGCCAGTGCCCATGCGGTACGCGGACGCATCACCGCGGACATGTGGGAGAACATCAACTCGACGTGGCTGGAGATTCGCGGGATCGCCGAGCAGGGCCTCAGTCGCTATGGCATGAGTCGCTTCTGCGAGTGGATCAAGGAGCGTTCGCACCTGTTTCGTGGCGCGTCCTACGGCACGATCATGCGCAACGATGCGTTTCGGTTTATTCGTCTCGGCACCTTTATCGAGCGCGCGGACAACACGCTGCGCTTGCTTGATGCCCGCTACGAAATGGCCGGCGATCAGGCCGAAGCGGTCAGCGACGGCACGGCCCACGCCTATTACCAGTGGAGTGCATTGCTGCGTGCGCTGTCGTCCTTTGAGGCCTACACCGAAATCTATCGCGACGCGCCCGGCGCTCGGCATGTCGCCGAGTTGCTGCTGTTGCGCGCCGACGTGCCGCGCTCACTGCGCGCCTGCACCGAAGAGATCGACCAGATTCTTGCGCAACTGCCCGGTGCCAACGGTCGTCCCGCGCAACGCTTGGCCGCCGAGATGGACGCGCGCCTGCGCTACACCGGCATCAACGAAATCCTCGAGGAAGGCCTGCACGCCTGGCTGACCGAATTCATCCCGCTGGTGCGCCAGTTGGGCAACGCCATTCACAGTTCCTACCTGGAGGCTGCATGAGACTTTCCATAAGCCACGAGACCACCTATCACTACGAAGATAAGGTGCGGGCGAGCATCCAGTACCTGCGGCTGACCCCCCACGACAGCGAGCGTCAACATGTGCTGAGCTGGCAACTCGACCTGCCGCGCCCGGTGCGCGCGCAACTCGATCCGTTCGGCAACATCCTCCACGTGCTGACCATGGACGAGCCGCACGAAGCGATCATCATTGGCGCGCGCGGGCAGGTCGATATTGATGAATTGCGCGAGGCTGAGCATGAGAGCCAGTCGGCGCTGCCGTTTCTGCGCTTTACCCGGTTGACCGAGGCCGATGAAGCGCTGCGAGCGTTCGCCGAAAGATCCTGCAAGCAGCGACGCGATCGCACCGCGCTGATCGATTTGATGCACGGTTTGAATCAGCACATGACCTACACGCCGGGCTCCACCGAAGTCGACACCAGCGCCGCCGAAGCCTTCGCCGGACGCGCCGGGGTTTGTCAGGATCATACCCACGCGTTTCTGGCGTGCGCGCGCAGCCTGGGCGTGCCGTCGCGTTACGTGTCGGGATATTTGTACAGCGAGGATTGCGAACATCTGGCCAGCCATGCCTGGGCGGAAGCATGGCTGGATGACGCGTGGTACAGCTTTGACGTGACCAACGAACTGGCACGGCCGGAACGGCATTTGAAACTGGCGGTGGGCCTCGATTACCTCGACGCCTGCCCGGTACGCGGCATGCGCCGGGGCGGCGGCTGCGAGCAGATGCACGCGAAAGTGTTCGTCTCACCGACCCCGGTCATTTCCGTGCAACAACAATAAACACGATCCCTCGTAGGAGCTGCGGCACGCTGCGATCTTTTGATCTTGATTCCGCAGATCAAAAGATCGCAGCCTCGTTGCACTCGACAGCTCCTACAGAGTGGGGCGCAAGCGTCAGGGCTTAACCTTGCGCCCCGCCATGTGTTTCAGATACCCCACCAGCAATTCCAGATCCCCCTCCGGCAACACCTCCGCCGAAAACCCCGGCATCTTCGCCTGCGGCCACTGGCGCAAACTCTGCGGATCGCGAATGTAGCGCTTCAAGAAATCTGCCCCGAAATACTCCGTCGGACTGTACGGAATATTCAGATCCGGCCCGAACTGCGCATCCCCGGCACCGTTCAATCGGTGACACGCCAAGCAATTCTTCTGAAACAACGCAAAACCCAGATTCACCGGATCATATTTCTTCAACGCCGGATCCGGTAGCAGAGCAGGGAAGCGTTCGGCCACCGGCGCCATGCGCTTGATGCTCGCCACTTCAAACGGCCATTGCTCCGGGCTGATATTGCCGGCCTGCGGATCCGTCCACACCAGGTAAAACGGCCCGGCGCTGTGTTTATCCTTCGACAACGGCGGCCACGGATGGGCCGGGTCTTCAATCGCCAGCCACGCGCGCGCGCCTTCACGGTTGAGCAACGGCGCCGCCGCCAACTCTGCGGCAAAGCCGTCCAGCGCCACCGCTTGCAGATGATCTTCAGCGTTTATCCCGGTCAACAACGCCGCCATCGGCACAGCGCGATAGACCATGTCCTTCTTATAGGACACATCGTTTTTGATGGTGATGTTTTGCACCTGAGGATGCTTGAGCAATTCCTCGGTCTGCCAGGTGCGGCTGTGCTCGCCCAGTTGCAAATCCAACTGGGCGGCAGACAGAGGCATGCTCAGCAGCATGGCCCCGAGTACGAAGAGCGTTTTCAAATGATCGCCGTCCATGTCGTGGAAGTGCGCAAAGGTTGGCACAGCCACGCTGGCCCGGGTAGCGGGCCAGTCACATTTTCAGTGGCGATAGATAAACCCGCCGCTCGATTCAGCCGATGACCTTGGTCAGATTCGGCAAAATCAACAACAGCGTCGTGGCGAAAAGAATGAGCCCTGCTTGACGAACTTTCGGTTGTTTGAACATGGCTTGACCGCCTTTATTGTTATTTCCTGATGCCTGCCTGCATATCCATGACGGCAAGCGCTGCACTTCCTGTTGAAGGACGCCGGCCTCGGCAAAACCCGACGACTCTGACGTACATGTACTACCTTAGGGCCCGCGTCACGCTTGGCTTAGATCCATTTCATATGGAGTTGCTGCCAACGGCGATTAAAAAGGCATGAGGCGTATTGCCAGCTTCTGCGCCGCCCGCTTGCTAGACAACTCCGTGACCTGAACCGGTTCACCCGACGGCCAATGACCGTCCGTCTGAGCGTGTGCGTCAACCGCATTGAGCACTGTGGTCATTGAATCCGTGGCCGTCCGGGACAAGAGTGCAAGCACAAGAAATCACTCACCGCACAGGTTCGAGGACGTCATGACCCAAGCTTTGATTTTCGATGCGCTACGCACGCCACGCGGCAAAGGTAAGGCCGACGGCGCTTTGCACAGCGTCAAACCGGTGAATCTGGTGGCCGGGCTGCTGACCGCGCTGCAACAACGCACTGCGCTGGACACCAGCCAGGTCGATGACGTGGTGCTCGGTTGTGTCACGCCGATTGGCGATCAAGGCTCGGACATCGCCAAAACCGCGGTGCAAGTGGCTGATTGGGACGTCAGCGTGGCGGGGGTGCAGATCAACCGCTTCTGCGCGTCCGGGCTTGAGGCGGTGAACCTCGGCGCGATGAAAGTGCGCTCGGGTTTTGAAGACCTGGTGGTGGTCGGTGGCGTCGAGTCGATGTCGCGCGTGCCGATGGGCAGCGATGGCGGCGCCTGGGCACTCGACCCGCAGACCAACTTGCACAGCCACTTCACCCCCCAAGGCGTCGGTGCCGATTTGATCGCCACGCTCGAAGGTTTCAGCCGTCACGACGTCGATGCCTACGCGCTGCACTCGCAACAGAAAGCCGCGCGGGCCCGGGCCGATGGCTCGTTCAACAAGTCGCTGGTGCCGGTGCAGGATCAGAACGGCATCATCCTGCTCGATCACGATGAATTCATTCGTGCTGAATCGACGCTGGAAGGGCTCGGCAAGCTCAAGCCGAGTTTTGAAATGATCGGGCAAATGGGTTTCGACGCGACGGCGCTGCGGGTCTACAGCCACGTTGAACGGATCAATCATGTGCACACACCCGGCAACAGTTCCGGGATCGTCGACGGTGCGGCGTTGATGCTCATTGGCTCCGAAGCCAAGGGCCGCGCGTTGGGCCTGCAACCGCGGGCGCGAATTGTCGCCACGGCGGTCACCAGCACCGACCCGACCATCATGCTCACCGGCCCGGCACCGGCCACGCGCAAGGCTCTGGCCAAGGCCGGACTGCGCGTGGAAGACATCGACCTGTTCGAGGTCAACGAAGCGTTTGCTTCGGTGGTGCTGAAGTTCATCAAGGACATGGCCGTCGACCCGGACAAGGTCAACGTCAACGGCGGCTCCATCGCCATGGGCCACCCGCTGGGCGCCACCGGTTGCGCGATCCTCGGCACCTTGCTCGATGAACTGGAAGCGCGGCACCTGCGCTATGGCCTGGCGACGCTGTGCGTCGGCGGCGGCATGGGCATTGCCACCATCATCGAACGTCTCTGAGCCCCCGAATTCAAGGAACCTTGTTATGAGCGAAGCCATTCGTTACGAAAAAGGCCAGGACGGCATCGTCGTGCTGACCATCGACATGCCGGGCCAGAGCGCCAACACCATGAACGCCGTGTACCGCGAGGCAATGGCCGCGTGCGTGGCCCGTCTGGTGGCAGAAAAAGACAGCCTTGCCGGCGTGATCATTACCTCGGCGAAGAAAACCTTCTTTGCCGGCGGCGACCTCAACGAACTGATCAAAGTCGGCAAGCCTGAAGCCAAAGCTTTCTACGACATGGTACTGACCCTCAAAGGCCAATTGCGCACCCTGGAAACCCTCGGCAAACCGGTGGTCGCAGCGATCAACGGCGCGGCGTTGGGCGGCGGCTGGGAAATCTGTCTCGCCTGCCATCATCGCGTGGCGCTGGACGACGCCTCGGTGCAACTCGGCCTGCCGGAAGTGACGCTGGGCCTGCTGCCGGGCGGCGGCGGGGTGGTGCGCATGGTGCGCATGCTCGGGATCGAGAAGGCGCTGCCGTATCTGCTCGAAGGCAAAAAAGTACGTCCGCAACAAGCGTTGCAGGCCGGTTTGATCGATGAGCTGGCGGCGGATCGCGATGAACTGTTGGCCAAGGCGCGCGCGTGGATCGTCGCTAATCCCACGGCGGTGCAGCGTTGGGATGTGAAGGGTTATCAGATTCCCGGCGGTACGCCGTCGAACCCGAAAGTCGCGCAGATGCTGGCGATTGCACCGTCGATCCTGCGCACGAAAACCCAAGGCACACTGCCGGCGCCGGAGAAGATTCTGTGTGCGGCGGTGGAAGGCGCTCAGGTCGATTTCGACACCGCGCACCTGATCGAAACCCGCTACTTCACCGAACTCACCACCGGGCAGATTTCGAAAAACCTGATCGGCACGTTCTGGTTTCAGCTCAACGAGATCAATGCCGGCGGTTCGCGGCCGCAGGGTTTTGCACCTTACAAGACGCAAAAGGTCGGCGTGCTCGGTGCCGGGATGATGGGCGCGGGGATCGCGTTTGTCAGTGCTTCGGCGGGTATCGAGGTGGTGCTCAAGGACATCAACCTCGCAGCTGCCGAGAAAGGCAAAGCGCACTCGGCCGCGTTGCTCGACAAAAAAGTTGCCCGTGGCCAGATGAATGCAGCCCAGCGCGATGAAGTGCTGGCGCGGATTAAACCGTCCGAAAGCGATGCTGATCTGGCCGGTTGCGACCTGATCATCGAAGCGGTGTTTGAGGATCGTGAGCTCAAGGCCAAGGTTTCTGTGGCTGCGCAAAAGGTCGTGGGCGCCGACGCGGTTATTGCCTCCAACACGTCGACCTTGCCAATTACTGGCCTTGCCAGTGCCGTACCGGATCAAAGCAAATTCATCGGCCTGCATTTCTTCAGTCCGGTGGAAAAAATGCCCCTGGTGGAAATCATCAAAGGCGCGCAAACCAGCGATGAAACCCTCGCGCGCGGCTTCGATTTCGTGCTGCAAATCAAGAAAACCCCGATCGTGGTCAACGACAGTCGCGGTTTCTTCACCTCGCGGGTTTTCGGCACCTTCACCAACGAAGGCATCGCCATGCTCGGCGAGGGCGTCAGTGCGCCGATGATCGAGACCGAAGCACGCAAGGCCGGGATGCCGGTCGGGCCTCTGGCAATCTCCGACGAAGTTTCCCTCAGCCTGATGAGCCATATCCGCAAGCAAACGGCCAAAGACCTACAGGCAGAAGGGAAACCGCTGATTGAGCACCCGGCCTTCGCCGTGATTGACTTGCTGCTCAACGAATACAAACGTCCGGGCAAGGCTGCTGGCGGTGGTTTTTATGAATACCCGGCCGGTGGCCAGAAGCATTTGTGGTCGGAACTGAAAACGCGCTTCGAGAAAGCCGACGGGCAGATTTCCCCGAAGGATGTGCGTGATCGCTTGCTGTTCGTGCAAGCCATTGAAACCGTGCGTTGCGTGGAGGAGGGCGTGCTGACCTCGACGGCGGACGCCAACGTCGGCTCGATCTTCGGCATCGGTTTTGCGGCGTGGACGGGCGGCGCATTGCAGTTCATCAATCAGTACGGGGTGAAGGATTTCGTCGCTCGCACGCAGTATCTCGCTGAGCAATACGGCGAGCGTTTCGCCCCGCCGGCGTTGCTGCTGGATAAAGCGGCGAAAGGTGAAATGTTCTAACGGGGCGAGCATTCCGGGGCTTGCCTTGTCAGGGTGTTTCAAGGCAGGCTCTGGGGTGTTCATTATTCCCATCACGTGTCAGGTATTTTTTATGTCGCTACGCATCTGCATTCTGGAAACCGACATCCTGCGTCCCGAACTGGTCGATCAATATCAGGGTTACGGGCAGATGTTTCAGCGCCTGTTCTCGCAGCAACCGATTGCCGCCGAGTTCACCGTCTACAACGTGATGCAGGGCGAATACCCAAGCGACGAGCAGACCTTTGACGCGTATCTGGTCACCGGCAGCAAGGCCGATTCATTCGGTACCGACCCGTGGATTGAAACGCTGAGGGAATACCTGCTGAGCCGTTACGAGCGTGGCGACAAACTGCTCGGCGTGTGCTTCGGCCATCAACTGTTGGCGCTGCTGCTGGGCGGCAAGAGCGAGCGTGCGACGCAGGGCTGGGGCGTTGGCACCCACAACTACAAACTCGCGGCCAAGGCGCCGTGGATGAGCCCGGTGCGTGAAGAACTGACGTTGCTGATCAGCCACCAGGATCAAGTGACCTCGCTACCGGAAAACGCCACCGTCATCGCCTCGAGCGATTTCTGCCCGTTTGCCGCGTACCACATCAACGATCAAGTGCTGTGCTTCCAGGGCCATCCAGAGTTCATCCACGATTACTCGCGGGCGCTGCTGGATTTGCGTCAGGAAGCGCTGGGTTCGCAGATCTATAGCAAAGGCGTGGCGAGCCTGGAGCAAGAACACCACGGCGCGACGGTTGCGGAATGGATGATGCGGTTTGTGGCGCACAAGCCTGAGGTCGCTTAACAGCAGATCAAAAGATCGCAGCCTCCGGCAGCTCCTACACTGAATCCCTGTAGGAGCTGCCGAAGGCTGCGATCTTTTGCTTTTTTACAACCACCCAGACTTCTTGAAACTCGCCCACAAACTCACACACCCCACCGCAATAAACCCCAGCACCCCGAAGTAACCGTAATGCCAGCTCAGCTCCGGCATGTTCTGGAAGTTCATCCCGTAAATCCCCGCCACCGCCGTCGGGAACGCCAGAATCGCCGCCCACGCAGCGAACTTGCGCTGCACCACGCTCTGCCGTGACGCCTCCAGCAACACACCGATCTCGATGGTCTGGCTGGCAATGTCGGCCAGCGTGCTGAGGTCTTCCATCTGCCGCGTCACGTGAATCTGCACATCACGGAAGTACGGGCGCATGTTCTTGTCGATAAACGGGAAGCTGAGCTTCTGCAGTTCCTCGCCGATCTCCACCATCGGCGCCGCATAGCGACGCAGACGCACGACATCACGACGCAAGCCATGCAGCTTCTGGATATCACGCTCATTCAATGCGCTGCACAGCACGTTGCGCTCCAGCTCATCGATCTCGGCATGGATCGCTTCACCGACCGGCTGGTAGTTCTCGATGACGAAATCGAGGAGCGCATAGAGTACGAAATCTTCCCCATGCTCCAGCAACAGCGGACGCGCCTCACAGCGTTGGCGCACATGTGCGTAGGACGCCGAGTGACCGTTACGCGCGGTGATGATGTAGCCCTTGCCGGCGAAGATGTGCGTTTCGATGAATTGCAGCACGCCGTTTTCACGGATCGGCGAGTAGGTGACGATAAACAAAGCGTCGCCAAAGGTTTCCAGCTTCGGCCGGCTGTGTTTTTCCAGCGCATCTTCAATAGCCAGCTCGTGCAGATTGAACTGGCGTTGCAGGTTGGACAGCTCCTGAGCGTCCGGCTCTTCCAGACCGATCCAGACAAAGTGGCCGGTTTTCGCGGCCCAGGCGGCGCCTTCGTCTAGGGAAATATTGGTGACTTTCTTACCGGCGCTGTACACAGCAGCAGCAACAACTCGACCCATGGTGGTGATTCACTTCTTCTTGGCAGGTGGCAGGAATACAAGGCTTCAGCTTAGCCGTGTCGCTACTTGAGAGTCAGTGAAATCTGCACCGTTCATTCGGCAAAAGAAAACCCGCACAAGGCGGGTTCGGTTTCAGGCGGCTTGCAACTGCCGATCCATTGATTCGATGCATTCGCGCATCTGCTCGCGGCATTGCTCTATGAGCTTAGGCATGTCGTCCATGGTCAATCCGGCTGTAGGAATCGCCGGCAGCGAGCGTATGAGAATTTCCCCACTGTTCCAGCGGTTCAGACGCATGTGCTTGATGTAGCTGCTGACACACACCGGCACGATCGGCACACCAGCGGCAATCGCCATCTGAAACGCGCCTTTTTTGAACGGCAGCAACTCTTCGCCGAGGTTGCGCGTGCCTTCCGGGAATACCCAGATCGAGGTGTTTTCGTTTTGCAGCGTGTTGGTGGTGGTGAGCATCGACTGGCGCGCCTTGTGCGCATTACCACGGTCGATCAACACATTGCCGGCGAGCCAGAACAACTGCCCGAACAGCGGCACCCACTTCAGGCTCTTCTTGCCAATGCACACCGTGCGGTAGGGCACAACGTTACCGAACACAAACAAGTCGTAGTTGGATTGATGGTTGGCGACGATCACGCAACTGGCAGGTTTGTTCATCAAACCGCTGACGTCGGTTTTCACCCGCAGACGCAGAATGCACATGGCCGGCAATGCATAGAGGCGCGCGCACAGACGGCTGTTGTCCGGATTGAACGGACGGCATATGCCGAGGATCACTCCAAGCACGCCAGCCAGAATAAAGTGCAGGCTCATCAATAACATACGAAACACGAACAGCATTTTCAGGCCCCACCGGCGCAAAAGGTGGCGCAGTGTACGGATGTGCACTGTTTTCGGCAATTGCCACTATAGAGTCCGGAGATAGGCGATGTTTAAGCGCATGTTTCCGAATTGCTTGTCAGACCCGTCCTAGAGCAGCCACGGCGTTTTCAACCGAGCGCGCAAGAAAAAGCCCGACACGCGGGTCGGGCTTTTCTTCGACGCAGGAATCGGGGATTAACCCAGATGCTCCTGATCCTGAACAATCGCGTTGTCGAGGGTTTCCAGCAGCGCTTTGCGCACCTTCAGTTTGGTGTTCTTGTGCGCCAGCATGTTGATCTTCTTCAACTGGCGCGCGGCGGCGAGGGCGGCACCTTGCAACTCTTCGGCAGAAACCACCTTGTCGAGAAAACCGGCGTCCACCGCGCTTTTCGGGTCGAACATCTCGCCATTGATCACCGACCGGTGGAATGCCGAGCGACGCAGACGATCACGCGCCAGCTCGATACCGGCGTGATGCATGGTCATGCCAATTTGCACTTCGTTCAGACCAATGCTGAACGGGCCGTCGACACCGATGCGGTAGTCGGCCGACAACAGCAGGAATGCTCCCTTGGCCACGGCGTGACCCGGGCAAGCGACGATCACCGGGAACGGGTGAGAAAGCAGACGACGGGCGAGGGTGGAACCAGCGGTCACCAGCGCCACGGCTTCTTTAGGGCCGGCGGTCATCACTTTCAGATCGTAGCCGCCCGACAGAATCCCCGGCTGACCGGTAATGATCACGATGGCACGATCAGTCACCGCCTGATCCAGCGCCGCGTTAAACGCCGCAATCACGTCCGGGGAAATGGCATTGACCTTGCCGTTGCTCAAGGTCAGGGTCGCGATGCCGTCTTCGAGGTGGTAGGCAATCAACTCACTCATGACGCGATTCCTTGTAAGAAAGATGAGCAGACGTTACCCACCACCGCAGGCCAGGTAAAGCGCCGTGACTGACCCGCCGGTCACCGAATCCCGGCTGATCCAGCGCCGCACGCCATTCTGCTTCTATATAGAAGGGCCGCGCCCACCGAAGATTGGCCGGTTTGCCATGGGCCGTCGGCAGGGCAAACGGCTTTTTCTCTTAAGCGCATGAAAATCTTAAAAAAAAGTTTGCCATCGGAAAAGCTTTCGACTACATTAGCGCGCCTCGACAGACAGAACATGTTTGAAGAGATACGGTGAAGTGTCCGAGTGGCTTAAGGAGCACGCCTGGAAAGTGTGTATACAGGAAACTGTATCGAGAGTTCGAATCTCTCCTTCACCGCCACATTCAGTACACAAAACCCCTGATTTCGAAAGAAGTCAGGGGTTTTGTGGTTTCTGGCGTCTGGAATTTATCGGACAGCGGTTTTGATTTCGAGATCAGTAGGCCGGCCGGCACCGCCGTGAAGTTGCGCTGATCACTGATCGGACGTTTGTGCCTGGTAGATTTCGATATTGCCGTGTTTGACCTGTTGATACACGGTGTATGGCAATACCAACGTATCTGTCACACCGGAGACTGCCAGATCTATCAAAACCAGCGGGGCTGAAGGGCGACCCTTCCAGGATTTTATCGGCAGATCGGGTGCGTGCAGGATGCAGAAGTCGTAGCCGACGCCGCTGTAAATTCGGGAAATCGAATCACAGTAGGTTTGGCGTTTTTTTAGATCATTTCCGGCGACGGTGTCTTCCTGTACGACACTGCTAATCGTGCCGCAGCCAGTAACGGCTAGCGTTGAAAGCAGCAAGGCGATGGTTTTTATTGTCATGCTCGCAATCCTTGGCAATGAGATGAGGGTGCCAGATTAGCGTGTTTGATTGGGGTAGGCCATTCGTCGGGCATCGGTCGATCTGAACCACAAGTCCAGTAATGACCGGCTAGTCTCAAAAGCCTTGGAGGTCGATATTTTTTCAGGCAAAAAAGTTTTGCCGGTGTCGATCCGCATCGCAGGGGCGAAGGTATGACAGAACCGTATATCGAAGACGATGGCGCCGAGTTTCCGTTTAACAACTGCGTTCGTTGTGGCCAGACCGAGTATCAGTCTGGTTTCGGCGAGGATCCGGTTCACACCGGCAAGATCAAGTCCACGGTGCCGAAAGGGCCGAAAGCGAAGTTTTTACCCAAGGTCACGGCACGCGCCCGAAAATGATTCTCCGCCAACCAACCCCGTCTAAGAACGGGGTTTTTTATGCTCTGAGATTTGATTTCGGACTAGACCTACAGACGGTCGTCAGGATCTGTGTTTCTTTCACAAACTTTTCACGTTCGCTTAAGTAGGGTGAAGCCATCCGTTAGAAAGCAAGTCTCCAGCCCGTCTCCCCAGCGGGCTTTTTTTTGCCCGTCATAAAACCTTTTCCAGAATCACTGTCCAATCGGCGCCCATTGCGCGGATGCGTCCGCTTTTGTCTGGACTTTGCCGCTGTGACGGCATTCAATCGCGCCCCTTTTTTGTTTCTCTGTCTTTGAGGTTTTCGTCATGCGTTTAACACTGCCCGCTCTGGTTCTCGGCCTTCTGTTCGCTCAAGGAGCAATGGCTGCCGGCGACGGCACCGCTGCATTGGGCGGCGGTCTGGGTGGCGCGCTGGGTAATGTCGTCGGTCAGAAAATGGGCGGCAGCACCGGTGCAGCGATTGGTGCAGGTGTAGCGGGCGCGGCCGGTAGCGCAGTGGCCGCACGCAAAGGCAGCCGGACGAAAGCGGCCATTGGTGGCGGTGTTGGCGCGGCGGGCGGTTCGGTGATCGGTAACAGCCTGGGCGGCCGAAATGGCGCCACCATCGGTGCAGGTCTGGGCGGCGCGGCGGGCGGTGCCGTCGGCAGCAACTTGGCCAAAGGCCACAAGCGTCACTGAGATTGATCGCTTGCAGACAAAGCCCGGCTCGATGCCGGGCTTTTTCATGGCTGAACGTTTTTCCCGCAAACCTCTCCAATCTCACATAGGCCCCCGCTGGGGCGAACTGTCCCGATTCGGGAACTGTGAGGTACACATGCGATTGTCATTATCTGCACTGTTTTTCGGATTGCTCGTGGCGCAAGGCGCAATGGCCGCCGGCGATGGTTCAGCCGCCGTGGGCGGTGGGCTCGGTGGCGTGCTGGGCAACGTGGTCGGTGGACAACTCGGCGGCAGCACTGGCGCAGCGGTCGGCGCAGGTGTCGGCGGCGCGGCCGGCGGTGCGGTTGGGGCGAATAAAAACAATCGCACCGAAGCTGCCATCGGCGGTGGCCTCGGCGCGGCGGGTGGTTCGGTTGTCGGCAATAGCCTCGGCGGATCAACCGGTTCGGCTGTCGGCGCAGGATTGGGCGGCGCGGCGGGTGGTGCGGTCGGTAATAACCTGGGTGACGACGGCGGATCTCACTCCGGTGGGGGTCACAAGCACAAGAACAAACACAAGAACCGCCATCATTGATTGATGTAATGGTTTAACGGAAACCCGGCGTTTTGCCGGGTTTTTCGTATTTGCCGGTCAGGCGCTGGAACGATTGGCTGCAGGACTTTTCGAACGTCTACACTCCCCGGAAATGATGAGGTTCGCCATGACTCCTGAAACTGAAGGCAAGGAAGAGAAGGGCCCGAGCGGGCTGCCGTTTATCAATGATCCGGGGAACGAAGATCCGGGGTCGCTGATGGATGATGCGACGGTGCCGCTGAATGATTCGGATGAGGCGGATATGGAGTATGAAGAGGATGAGGATGAGCAGTGACTGTTCTGCGAGTCGAACTTGATATTGCGTTGAGCTCTATAGGGCCTAGGATTTTAGGCCCTTTGGTTCTGGAAACTAGTTAACGACCATAAGGTTGATAGCAGCTAAGGCTTGTAGAAGGATGAATGGACGTTGACGAACAGATTTTTATCTGTGCTCAGTTGATTCAGATTTACTGAGGATGTAAAGATTGTCCGAGGCTGACATCTTCTCTATTCGACCAAGTGCGATGTATTCGTTAAATTCGTTCTCAACTATTTTTTGGTCACAGTATTTTTTATATTTCAATGGTCTATCACTAGCGTAAATGTATAGCCGCCACACATCGAAGCCGTCGATTCTATCATTTGATCCGTAATCGAAATCCACTGATTCCGAAGGGAAGTGAATAGCGCATCCGATACCGTGGAGCTCGTATTCAACTCCATTTGTTATTTCTCCACAGCGTTCGATTTGTTTGCTCCGCCAAAGTCTTAAAATATTGCGGGTGCCAAATTTTTTACGTAATAGCTCCGTGCCGTAGTCTACTTTCGAAAGAAAGTCGGTAATTAGCTCTTCAAGCGACGTGTCGGTATTTTTCATCTTCTTCTGTGATGCTCCAGTCGGTCGTGCCCTACATTTTCAGCAGATTCGATTACTTCTTCGATAGTGTTAAGGGTGCCCTTGTGTTCTCTGATGTTGGTGATCAATTGCATAGTTATCGGCGTTGCTGTTTGTCTTGCAGCTGCTGCACGGTGGTGTCCATCCAGAATATAAAGGGTGCCTTGATATTCCGCTACGTCTATGGGAAAGCTACTGTCGTATCCATCAGCTCGCATTTTTTTTCCTAAATCTTCGACCCGTTTAGTTGATCCTTTTCCCGAGATTGCATGTGTACGCTTCAATGGTTTTGGGTCAACACCATGGATCAAACTTGGTAATTGCGGGTCGCCTTCGCCTACCTTAGCCTCACCAATCCCCCCCGGCACCTCACACCCAGGCCTATTCGGCGGCGGACAATTGGAGTTCAACCCCAACGGATCCACCCACCCAATCGGGTTCGGCGTGTACTGGTACTGATTAATCCCACCCGCCAGCTTCACCGGATCCGGCGTCAAATACCGCCCCAGCCGCGGGTCGTAATACCGATGCCGGTTGTAATGCAGCCCACTTTCCGCATCGAAATACTGCCCCTGAAATCGCAGTGGCTGATCCAGATACTCTTCAGCCGCCAACGTCACCGCCGCGACTTTCCCGTAGGCGTCGTACTGCGCCGACCAGACGATTTCCCCGCTGTAATCGGTCAGTTCCAGCGGCGTGCCGAGGTGGTCGTTCTGGTAGTAAAACGGGCAGGCCTTTTTCGGGCCTTTGCCATCGAGCAGCGCTAGCGGGCGGAAGGTGCCGGGTTCGTAGACGTAGCTGCGGTATTCGGTATCGCTGCTTTCGGCGACGAGGTTGTCGCCTTGCCAGAAGAATTCCGTGGTGGTGCCGTCGACGGTTTTGCTGATGCGTCTGCCGAAGGCGTCGTAACGGTAAGACGCGGTTTTACCGTCAGGGCGGGTCAGGCCGATCAGTCGGTGCTGGCAGTCGTAAAGGTATTCGGTGACAAGTTTGTGCGCTGTGCCGCGACGCTCGCGGATCAGGTTGCCGAAGGCGTCGTAGTCGTAGTGGCGATCGCCCTGCATCAGCAGGCGGTTGCCTTTGATCTGGCTCGGGCCGGGGCGATCCTGCATGAGCAGGTTGCCAGCCGGGTCGTGGGCGTAGGTTTCCGGGAGTTCGTCGCGGGAGTGGCGGACGCGGATCAAGCGGTCGAGGGTGTCGTAGCCGTAGGTGCGTTGGCCGTGGCGAGTGTCGGCGATGTACGAAAGGTTGCCGTTGGCGCTGTAGGCATAATCGCGGCGATACATCGAATCGCGTTTATGGCCTACGGCATGGGCGAGCAGTCGGCCCTGTTCGTCGTAGGAGTATTCGCTGAGCAGCAGGCCTTGCTCGCGTTGTTGTTCGCGACCGGACTGGTAGACGTGGCGGGTGAGTGGGGCGCCGTTGAGGTCGATGCCGGCGAGGGCGCCACCCTTGGCGTGTTGATAGTCGAGTTTGCTGTTGTCCGGCAAACGCATGCTTTTGAGCTGACCGCAGGCGTCGTAGGCATAGCGCAGAGTGCCCCAGCTCTGATGCTCGGTGATCAGCCGATCCTGGCGGTCGTATTCGAAGGCCAGCGGATGGTTCTGACCGTCATCGACGCCGGTCAGGCGACCGAGTGGGTCGTACTGGTAGCTGACTTTGACGCCGTCGGGCAGGGTTTTGACCAGCAGGCGTCCGGCGCCATCGCGCTTATAAGCGGTGACTAGCCGAGAGTCGTCATCACCGAACTCGGTCTTTTCCAGCAGGTGACCGTTGAGGTCATACACGTAAGCAGTTCGGCGCCCATCGAAACCAGTTTCCTGTCGGATTAATCCGGTCGGCGTGTAGTCCAGCCGATATTTCTCACCCGACTCGTTCTCAATTTCCGTGAGCAGTAGTTGTGCATGGTCGTAGCGGTATTGAATCCGCGTTCCGTCGTGGTTAATGCGACGGGAGACCAGATGCAGGTCATCGTCGTATTCATACCGGGTGACGTGCCCCAGCTCATCACGCTCGGCGGTGACTTGCCCGTAAGCGCCGTAGCTATATGCACGCGTGGCACCCGTAGGAAAAGTCGTCTGAACCAGTCGTCCAACGTCGTCCCACTGCTGACGCGTAACGGCGCCATGTTGATCAACCGTGGTCGTCCGCCGTCCCAAAGCATCGTAGGAAAAACGCCGTACGCCGCCCTGGGGCAACGTCTCTTCAACCAGTTGGCCCAGGTCATTCCAGGCCAGCAAATGCCGACTGGTGTCCGGATACCGGATCGACACCAGTTGCCCGCGAACGCTGTAGTAGTAATGAGTGACCTGTCCGTCAGGATCGACAGCCTCGGTGATGTCGCCCTCGGCATTGCGCCGATAAATCCACACCGCATCGCCACGCGAACGCCGATGCAGGAAACCGTTGCGATACTCGTAGGACGTTGGCGTATCCGCCGCAGGAATCAGCGCGATCAGTCGTCCGACATCGTCATAGCGGTACTCGGTGATAGAACCCAGCGCATCCTGTTCAGCGATCAACCGTCCCTGATCGTCGTACGCCTTGAGTTGCTCACCGCCATCGGCCTCAACCTTGCGCACCAGTCGCGCGCGGTCGTCGTGGACGTAAACCTCTTCGGTGCCATCGACGTAATGCACCGCCACACTGCCGTCGTCGCTCCAGACGTAACGCGTGTCCATCTGCGAAAACGACGCCCAGTGCCGTACACAACGCGCAGCCTTGCCAGCCCGTTCCCACTCCCAGAAAAAACTCGCACCACCGGTCAGCTGTCGCTGCAGGATGACGTGCGCGTCGTCGTAGTCGTAGCGCTCGCTTTCATCTAAAGCATTGGTTGCCGCCAACAAGCGCTGGCGCGCGTCGTGGCAATAGCGAACGAGGATTTGCTCCGTCGCCCATTCAGCGTTTTGCAAACTTTGGTAATCGATCGCGATCAATTGCGCGCGGTCGTAACGCAGCAACAACGAGCGACCGGCACCGTTATCCAGTCGCTGAACCCTGTCAGACCGATCGCGATGCACGGTCAGGCGATTGCCATAGGCATCGCTAATCGACGTCAGACGCCCGGCGCGAAAGTGATAAAATCGCGCCGTTTCCCCGGCCAGCGCAAGAATCAGCTCCTCCGGCTCATCCCCGAGAAAAATTGCTGCCCGCGACAAACTGTTGTGAATAGAAGGCCGCTCAACATTCGGCAGCGGAAACCGTGTGCGCTTATTCTCGTGATCGACCCAAACAACCGAGTCGCCATCAAATTCCAGCCGATGCGCCAGCGAATGGCTCCAGCCAAACCCCAGGCCGACATCGATTTCCACCGCACTGGTGCGATACAACCGGGTGAACTCAAACGGCAACACGCCATCAAGCACGCCATCAGTCAGCGTCAGCAGTTCCTCGCCAGTGACCATCGATACCGGACAGCCGTTGGTGCAGGTACGCGGTACACAATCAGCGCTATCCCCATTTGGATTTTTCGCCTGATCCGAAGCGTCATCGTGAGGCTCATGACGCTCCATTCGCGTGGCGCCCTGCGACTTGTCCCGCGCAATCGGCGCCGGGTTTGGCACCGTCAACACCACTTCATCTGCCTGCCGAATGTTCAGCGGAATCGACGGCGTCGGTTTCAACGGCACTTCACGCGCACTCAACATCAACGGTCTCAGCGCGCCCGCATGCTGGGTCAGCTCCGGCGCAGAGGTCAGTTCAGCCAGGCGCAACGCCGAGGCCGCCAGCCATTCCCGCGCCCGTGGCGATTTGATCTTTGCCAGCACTTTGCTGCTCAGGCGCAGCGGCACGCCGACGCCACCCGACACCCGCATCAGCAGGAAACTGATCAACAGTTCGACGCGCACCTCAGCCACGACTTCGGCCAGGTACTGCGGCGGCAGCATCTTCAGCCAACTGGTGAACGCGGCCAGATGAATGAACATCAGCGGCTCATCGCTGAGCATCAGCAACGCATTGGCAATCGCGTCGCTGGAGGTTTGCAGCAGGGCTTCAAGCTCGGCGGCGCTGAGGTATTCCAGGAGCTTTTCGCTGTTGGCCTGCAGATCGGCGAGGAGGGCGAACAGTTGCTTGATGTCATCCCAGACACCGTTCAGCGCTTTCTCGAAACCGCGCCAATCCGCCTGTTGCAACTGCCGGTAACGGTCAGAAAATCCGGCGTTGGAAAACTCCGCCCACAACGGCTGAAAACCTGTCCACTCGGCACGCAACCAGCGCTCGAGGTCACCGAGAATGCTTTCGTAGGAGTCATACAACTCACGAACATGCGCAGTGGAAACATCGGGAAAGAAGGTGATGCGATAACGCTGGCCCCGATCGCAATCGGTCACCTGCAATATCCCGCTCGGGCCGATCGTATGGCGCAGCGCTTCGCCGAAGGTCAGGACACCGCCGACGTCGCCAATCACCGGTTCGAGCGTCACCGGGGTGTTGCCGATCGGTACGAAGCGGGCGGCTTCGAACATGTGCACCAGGGTCAAAGATCCGCTGGCGGGGCACATGACTACGGATGAGCTGATCGGTTTGCGGGACTTGATCGGGGCGCTGAGGCGTACGTCGTTGCCGACGGTAAACACCTGCTCGACATCCAGCGCCGTGCCCGTCCAGTATTGTTCGGCCCAGGCTTCGTAGTTATTGAGGCACAGGCGAAATTCGCCGATCAGGGTTTCGAAATCCGGGTGATCCGGATTCAGTGCGGCAACTATCAGCAGGCCAATGCTGTTGTTCAGGGCCAGTAGCCGATCGGGTTGAAACATTCGCAGTCGCTCGCGCACATCAAGGAGGAGCACGGACTTTGCGGGGGATCAGTGAGGAAAGAAGTCGGCCAAGTAGGTGATGCCTGTAGGACGTTTCGCTAAATATTCGCGAGTAGTTCATCGGCGCAACAGACATTGCCCGTTGCTCAATGTCTGTCGCGCTCGTTATGCTGCTGAACCCTTTAATCAGATCCGAGCAGCGGCGCGATGCCGCCTGGGATGTCTTTGAAAACGGATCCGATGATGAATGCACCGCTGAAGGCGTTCGGCCCGATCAAGGCCGTGATTTTCGATATGGACGGTTTGTTGCTCGACACCGAAGGCATTTACACCGAGGTCACTTCGCTGATTGCCCAGCGCTACGGGCGCACCTTCGACTGGAGCGTCAAACAGAACATCATCGGTCGCGGTGCCAACGATCTGGCCAATTACGTGGTGCAGGCGCTGGATCTGCCGATCACTGCCGATGAGTTCTTGGAGATCCGCGAGCCGTTGATGCGTGAGCGTTTCCCGAAAGCGCAGGCGATGCCGGGCGCCGAGGAGCTGATTCGTCACCTCAAGGCGCACAACATTCCGATCGCGGTGGGCACCAGTTCGTCGCGTCAGTCGTTTGGTCAGAAAACCACGCTGCACCAAGACTGGTTTGCGCTGTTCGACTTCATTGTTACCGCCGACGATCCGGAAGTCGGTGCGGCGAAACCGGCGCCGGATATCTTCCTCACCGCAGCGCGACGTCTGGGCGTCGCGCCTGAGGATTGTCTGGTGTTCGAGGATTCGCCGTTTGGCGTGACCGCAGCGAAAGCCGCCGGCATGACCGCGATTGCGATTCCGGACGCCGCCATGGCTGATGAAAAATACGCACACGCGGACGGGATTCTTCGTACGTTGAAAGCCTTCACCCCGAGTGCTTGCGGTTTGCCGGCGCTGGAATGGGCGTAAACGCTTGAGACAAAAAAACGCCGCCGCTCTGTGAAAAGAGCGGCGGCGTTTTTCGTTACGGCGATTTGGAAATATCAGGCGCCAAAACCACCGTCGATGGTCAGGCTGGCACCGGTGATGTAACCGGCTTCCGGGCCTGCCAGGTAGGCGACGAAGCTGGCGATTTCTTCGGCTTTACCGTAGCGGCCGACGGCCATCAGCGGGATCAGGCTTTCGGCGAAGTCGCCGTGCGCCGGGTTCATGTCGGTGTCGACCGGGCCGGGTTGCACGTTGTTGACGGTGATGCCGCGTGGGCCGAGATCGCGGGCCAGGCCTTTGGTCAGGCCGACCAGCGCCGATTTGCTCATTGCATACACGCCGCCACCGGCGAAGGGCATGCGGTCGGCGTTGGTGCTGCCGATGTTGATAATGCGCGCACCTTCGCCCATGTGTTTGGCGGCTTCTTGCGAAGCGATGAACACGCTGCGAATGTTGATCGCCACGGTCTGGTCGAAGTCTTCCAGTTTGAAGTCTTCCAGCGGTGCGACCGCCAGCACACCAGCGTTGTTGACCAGAATATCCACTCGGCCAAACGCTTCGACGGTGGCGTTAACGGCGTGGCGGATGGCGGCGGCGTCAGCGCTGTCGGCCTTGATCGCCAAGGCTTTGCCACCGTTGGCGATGATGCTGTTTTGCAACTCTTCAGCTTTGGCGGTGGAGCTGACGTAGGTGAAGGCTACTGCAGCGCCTTCAGCGGCCAGACGTTTGACGATGGCAGCGCCGATACCGCGGGAACCGCCTTGAATCAGAGCGACTTTACCGCTGAGGTGTTGAATGGTCATGTTCGATCTCCAGAGTGTTCAAGGCGGGAATGCCTTGCTATTGGTGGCGAGTATCGACTTGGTATCGACAACTGTGTAGACCATGATTGCTATAGTCTGTGTAAACCAGAAGTTTATAGTGGTGATCATGGAAACCTTCAGCAGCATCGAATGCTTCGTGCGCAGTGCCGAGGTCGGCAGCTTTGCCGAGGCTGCACGGCGCTTGAGTCTGACCCCGGCGGCCGTTGGCAAAAGTGTTGCCAAACTTGAGGTGCGGCTCGGTGTGCGGCTGTTCCAGCGTAGTACACGCAGCCTGACGCTGACCGAGGCCGGGCAGCTGTTTTTGAATCAGGTCAGTGGCAGCCTGACCACCATTCAGAATGCCGTGGCCAATCTGTCCAGTGTCGAAGGGCTGCCGGCGGGAACGCTGAAAGTCAGCATGGGCGCCGCGTTTGGTTGTTTGCACATCGTGCCGATGCTCGGTGAGTTTTTGCAGCGATATCCAGCGATCAGTCCGGACTGGCATTTCGATAATCGCCAGGTCGATCTGATCGGGCAGGGGTTTGATGCGGCCATTGGTGGCGGCTTCGATCTGCCGCAGGGGGTGATCGCACGCAAGTTGAGCCCGGCGCACCGGATTTTGGTGGCGTCTGCCGACTATCTACAGGCCAATCCCGAAATCACCGAGCCGGACGATCTCAGCCATCACGACGGGATTCTGATCCGTTCGCCGCAAACCGGGCGCGTGCGTTCCTGGCAGCTGACCGGACGCGATCCGCAGAACTGTCGGCCATTGATGCTCAAGGCGCGCATGACCCTGAGCGATTCCGAAGCCGCGTGCGCAACGGCGGCGCAAGGGTTGGGGATCGCGTTGGTGAGCATGCCGTTTGCGGTGGGGTATCTGGAGTCGGGAAGGTTGCAGCGGGTGTTGCCGGAGTGGTTTGTTGATGATGGCAATATTTCGGTCTACTACGCCGAGCATAAATTGTTGCCGGGGAAGACACGGGCGTTTGTGGATTTTTTGATTGAGCAGTTTGCGGAGCGGGGGTTGGTGCGGCGGTTTAGTGCTATTTGAGTAAGGCATTAAACCGAGTTGTCCCGTTCGCGAGCAAGCTTGGCTCCTACAGGTTTTGTGTTGAATGCAAAATGGTGATTCGACACAAAACCTGTAGGAGCCGAGCTTGCTCGCGATGAACGATAACGCGGTCTACCGGGCAAACCGCCCCGGCCAGCCAATAATGTTCTTCGGCCGCGGCGTCGCGTAAGTCCGCACCTTCGACGTCGATAAGCCCAACCGCACTAGCGATTCCGCAATCGTCACCGCCGCCGTCACGCCATCCACCACCGGCACGCCGGTACGACGACGAATCTGCTCATCCAGCCCGGCCATGCCGCCGCAACCCAGGCAAATCACCTCGGCCTTATCCTGCGTCACCGCCAGTTCGGCCTGATGCACGATCGCTTCCAGCGCACGCTGCGGTTCGTGTTCCAGCTCCAGAACCGCCAAACCACTGGCTCGCACCGAAGCGCAACGATCCCACAGCCCCGACAATTTCAGCCGATCCTCGATCAGCGGCACGGTGCGATCCAGCGTCGTCACCACCGAGTACGCGTGGCCGAGAAACATTGCCGTACTCGCCGCCGCATCGGTGATGTCCACCACCGGCACGTTGAGCAATTCCTGCAAACCTTCGCGACCATGTTCGCCGTAACCGGCCTGAATCACCGCGTCGAACGGTTGGTCGTAGGCCATCACCCGATCCATCACGGCAATCGCGGCGAGGTAGCTTTCGAAGTTGCCTTCAATCGAGTCGGCGCCGAAAAACGGCGTCAAGCCAACGATCTCCGTACCCGGTGACGCGACGGCCTGCGCCGAGCGGGCGATGGCTTGGGTGATGGACTCGGTGGTGTTGACGTTGACCACGAGAATACGCATGGGAAATCCTTATAGCGGGCAGTTCTGCGGCCCGACATCCGGGCCGCGAGGGAAATTAATGGCAGACGTTGTCGACCGCGATCGACTCGCCGCTGACGTCGGCGTAGTGCGCTTCGCGTTTGGCGATGATCAGGTAGAGCATTCCGGCGATGCCGGCACCGATCAGCCAGGAGAACGGCGAGACGCTGTGGAAACCCGGCACCAGCGCCAGCACGATGGCGATCAGCGCCGCTGGAATGAACGCGGCAACCGCGCGCAGGTTGATGCCACGGCTGTAGTAATAAGCGCCGTTCGGGTCTTCGCTGTAGAGTTGCGGCACGTTGATCCGGCCTTTGCGGATCAGCCAGTAGTCGACCATGATCACCCCGTACAACGGGCCGAGCAGGGCGCCGAGGCCGGACAGGAAATACACGATCACCAGCGGGCTGTTGTAGAGATTCCACGGCAGAATCAGCACGGCGATGGTTGCGCTGATCAGCCCGGCGCGGCGGAAGGTCAGGTATTTCGGCGCCAGGTTACTGAGCACGAAAGCCGGGGCGACGAAGTTGGCCATGATGTTCACCGCCACGGTGACGATCAGGAAGGCCAGGCAACCCAGTACCAAAAAGAACGTATTGGGAATCGACGCGATGATTTCAGTCGGGCTTTCGATGATTCGGCCATTGATCTGAAATTGCGCGCCACAGAGCAGGACGGTAATCGCGGCGAACACCAGAATATTCACCGGCAAGCCCCAGAAGTTTCCTACCTTGATGGTCTTGCGGCATGGCGAAGAGCGGGCGAAGTCACAGAAATTGAGGATCAACGTGCCGTAGATCGCCAGCCACAATGCGCCGCCAGCAAAGATGTTGCGCCACATCTCGCCACCGGTCAGCGGATCGCGGGTCGACCAGGCGATGGTCGCGTTGGCCTGGAAGTACATCCATGCGGCAAGCGCGGCAACGGTCAGCAGAATCACCGGCCCGGCGAACGCCTCGTAACGACGCACCATTTCCATGCCGTAGGCGAGAATCGCCAGTTGCACGAACCAAATCGCCACGAACGATGCCCAGCCCAGCGTCGACAGACCGAGGATCGAGTTGTGGTCGTATTCGGCGAAACCAGGATGCACTGCCGTGAGCAGCACTCGTAGGACTACTGACGCCAGATACGTCTGAATCCCGAACCAGGCGATGGCGATAACCGCCCGGATCAATGCAGGAATTTGCGCACCGTGAATGCCGAAACTGATCCGGCTGATCACCGGAAACGGCACCCCGGTTTTCTGCCCCATGTAACCGGACAGGTTCATGAAGAAGTACACCAGCGCCGCGCCGATCCCCAGTGACAACAAAATCTGCCAGCCACCCAGGCCCAACGCGTACAAGCCGATGGCGAAGGAATAGTTGGCGATGTTGTGCACGTCGTTCGTCCACAAAGCGAAGATGCTGTATTTGCCCCAGCGTCGACCTTCGGCCTTGGTCGGCGCGAGGTCGCTGTTGTGCAAGCGGGGGCTCAGTTGTAACGGTTCGGCCAGACCGTCGTAAGACGATGGTTGATCGAGGGCAGAGGCGGGCAGATTCAGCGCGATGTTATTGGAGAGACTTGTACGCATTCCGGCAGGCTCCTGATGTTCAGCGCCGCGATGACTGTGCTTAAGCCGTCAGGCTCGACAAATCTTCGTCGTGGCAGTGAAACATCACTGGTTACGGGGCATCTGCAGCCTGTACGGGATAGGGCGCTTCAGGCTTGCGGATCGAAAGTGTGTTTATGTTTTGCAGTTTTGTATACAAAACATGTATGCACTAAAGCCAGATTTGTGCCAGTTACTGATCTATGGACGGCGTTGCTCATTTCGAAAAGTTATCGAGGAGCGCTAAGTGACTGAAATGTGGTGATTAAAAATTGACCGATTGAACAGGTATTTATTTTCGGTGGGGGATTTGGGCGGGGAGCAAAAGCGTGAAGATTTCGGAGGGGATGTAACCTTTCAGGGCGCGGAAACAAAAAAGTGCACACACAAATGGCACCGATGGTGACATTCGTGTGTACACATTTTTTCAAGATCAAAAGATCGCAGCCTGCGGCAGCTCCTACATGGGAATGCGGTCACCTGTAGGAGCTGCCGCAGGCTGCGATCTTTTAGCTGTTGGACTTACTGATGATATTCCCCGCATGCAGCCCGCATTCTTTCTGCGTCGCTTCTTCCCACCACCAGCGGCCTTCGCGCTCGTGCTGATTTGGCAGGACAGGGCGGGTGCACGGTTCGCAGCCGATGCTGATGAAACCGCGTTCATGCAGGCTGTTGTACGGCAGCTCGAGCATGCGGATGTAGCCCCAGATCTCTTCGCTGGTCATCTGCGCCAGCGGGTTGAACTTGTACAGGGTGCGTTCCGGAGTAGAGAACGCGGTGTCGATTTCCAACACTGCCACGGCACTGCGCGTGCCCGGGCTCTGGTCGCGGCGCTGGCCGGTGGCCCAGGCTTTGACGCCGGACAGTTTGCGGCGCAGCGGTTCGATCTTACGGATGCCGCAGCATTCGCCGTGGCCGTCCTTGTAGAAACTGAACAGGCCTTTTTCCTTCACGAACGGCTCCAGTTTCGTGTAGTCCGGCGACACCAGTTCGATGTCGATCTTGTAGTGCTCGCGCACTTGATCGATGAAGCGGTAGGTCTCCGGGTGCAGGCGGCCGGTGTCGAGGCTGAACACCTTGACGTTCTTGTTGAGCTTCCAGGCCATGTCCACCAGCACCACATCCTCGGCGCCGCTGAAAGATATCCACAGGTCATCACCGAACTCGGCAAAGGCGAGTTTGAGAATGTCTTGCGCGGATTTGTTGGCATAGGTCGTGGCGAGTTCCACGACGTCGAACGTTGCACTCATCAGGGCGGCTTCCTACAGGTCGGTGGCGCTGGGCGCTCTATATGGGGCCGATGGTAACAAAAAGCTGCGCGGCTCGGGGCGCGCTGTGCGTTGCGCGAGTGGATTTGAGTCGCTAGAGTTCGGCCTCGCTCGACTCAAATAATCAATACAAACGGGAGTGTCTTGTGGAAATTGCTTGCCTGGATCTTGAAGGGGTGTTGGTGCCGGAAATCTGGATCGCTTTCGCCGAAAAAACCGGAATCGACTCCCTCAAGGCCACCACCCGGGACATTCCCGATTACGACGTGCTGATGAAGCAGCGTCTGCGCATCCTCGACGAGCACGGCTTGAAGCTCGCCGACATTCAGGAAGTGATCGCCACGCTGAAGCCGCTGGACGGCGCGGTGGAGTTCGTCAACTGGCTGCGCGAGCGCTTTCAGGTGGTGATTCTGTCGGACACGTTTTATGAGTTCTCGCAGCCGCTGATGCGTCAGTTGGGCTTCCCGACGTTGCTGTGCCATCGTCTGATTACTGACGAAACCGGGCGGGTGACCAGCTATCAGTTGCGTCAGAAAGATCCCAAGCGTCAGTCGGTGCTGGCGTTCAAGAGCCTGTATTACCAGGTGATTGCGGCGGGGGATTCGTATAACGATACGACGATGCTGGGCGAGGCGGATGCGGGGATTCTGTTTCATGCGCCGGAGAATGTGATTCGCGAGTTTCCGCAGTTTCCGGCGGTGCATACCTTTGCTGAGTTGAAGCAGGAATTCCTAAAAGCCTCCAACCGGGATTTGAGTTTGTAATGAATACCCCTGTAGGAGCTGCCGAAGGCTGCGATCTTTGCTTTTAAAGATCAAAAGATCGCAGCCTTCGGCAGCTCCTACAGGGTTGATGATCGTTCCCACGCTCTGCGTGGGAATACCTCAACGGACGCTCCGCGTTCGGCTTTGGATGGGACGCCGAGCGTCCCGGGCTGCATTCCCACGCAGAGCGTGGGAACGATCATTACTCAGAGATTTTGCAGGGTTTCGAGGAGGATTCTGACTTTGGTGATCGACTCCTGATACTCAGCCTGCCAGTCCGAATCGGCAACAATCCCGCCACCGCCCCAGCAGCACACCTGCCCATCCTTGACCAACAGACTGCGAATCGCGATGGAGCTGTCCATCTCGCCGCGCACGTCGAGGTACAGCAACGAACCGCAATACAATCCGCGCCGGGTCGGTTCCAACTCATCAATGATCTGCATCGCACGAATCTTCGGTGCGCCGGTGATTGAGCCGCCGGGGAAGCTGCCGGCGATCAAATCCAGTGCGTCGCGATCATCCGCCAGTTCGCCGGTGATGCTGCTGACCAGGTGATGCACGTTCGGATAGCTTTCCAGACTGAATAACTCCGGTACCCGCACCGAGCCGATGCGGCAAGTGCGGCCGAGGTCGTTGCGCAGCAGGTCAACGATCATCAGGTTTTCCGCGCGATCCTTGGGGCTGGCCAGCAGTTCGGCGGCGTTGGCGGCATCTTCGGCTGGGGTCAGGCCGCGAGGGCGGGTGCCTTTGATTGGCCGGGTTTCCACTTGGCGCTGGCTGACTTTGACGAAGCGCTCGGGCGACAGGCTCAACACCGCGCCACCGTCAGGCAGGCTCTGGAAACCGGAGAACGGCGTCGGGCAGGCTTCGCGCAATGCGCAATAGGCCAGCCACGGATCGCCTTGGCACTCAGCGCGGAAGCGTTGAGCGAAGTTGACCTGATAGCAATCGCCGGCCTGGATGTAATGTTGAATGCGTTCGAAAGCCTGACGGTAATCGTCAGCCGAGAGATCGGCGGCCATCGGGTTGTTGAGCTTGAACGGGGTTAAAGCACTAACGACCGGCTGCGTGAACAACAAAATCAGCCGCTGTTGCTCGCTGTCAATCACGGACGGGTGAAAGACCAATTGGCTGGTTGACGTCTGGTGATCGCTGATCAGCGCCCAGTCGTACAGGCCGAAACGTGCGTCAGGCAATTGCAGATCATCGCGGGCCTGGCTTGGCAGGTTTTCCAGATGCCGACCGAAGTCGTAGCTGAGGTAACCGATCAAGCCGCCGGCGAATGGCAACTCGAAACCCAACGGTAAATCCGCCTCGCCCAAGTGCTGCAAATTGTCGCGCAACCGCTGGAGGAAATGACTGCCACTCTCATCCGGCAACACCGCCAGTTGTTCCAGCGGCCAGGCGCTGAGCAGGTCGTAACGACCGCGGTCGGCACTCGGCCGGCCGCTGTCGAGCAGCACGGCGCCGGGCGCGTGGCGGATGGCCGCGAAATAGTCGGCAGGATTGGCACGGTAGGGCAGCGGGTGTACGGAACAGGTCAACATGGGCGGGGCAGATCGGCCGTTGAGGCGGGGTGGGGATTGTAGTCCTCTCCGATGCCAGATCAAAGTCAAAAGCCACCCCCTCACCCCAGCCCTCCCGAAACGTCGGACCGCCCCCAAGGGGGCGAGGGGAAAGGGAGCAGATTGGGGTTTTACTGATCGTTTCCACGCTCTGCGTGGTAACGCCGCCATGGACGCTCTGCGTCCACTGTGACGCGGAGCGTCACGGGATGCATTCCCACGCAGAGCGTGGGAACGATCATCGGGGGAGATCAGCCTTCGACGGCGGGAATATGCCCAAACATTTCCTGAGTAAACGCCACTCGCTCTTCAGCCGTCTCGACCACCCCACGCGCCTTCAGCTCTTCCAGCCGCGCCTCAACCGCATGGGTACGCAACGTCAGCCCACAGTCGTTAGCAATCTGAATATTCAACCCCGGCCGCGCATTCAGCTCGAGAATCAGCGGACCTTTCTCCTGATCCAGCACCATATCAACGCCGATATACCCCAACCCGCACAGCTCATAACAGCCCGCCGCGAGTTTCATGAAACCGTCCCAGTAGGGCAGTTGCACGCCGTCCACCGCGTTGGTGGTGTCGGGGTGTTTGGTGATGATGTTGTTCAGCCAGGTGCCGCGCAGGGTCAGACCAGTCGCCAGATCGACACCGACGCCAATCGCGCCCTGGTGCAGGTTGGCCTTACCGCCGGATTGCCGGGTCGGCAAACGCAACATCGCCATCACTGGATAGCCCATCAACACGATGATGCGAATATCCGGCACGCCTTCATAACTGATGCTTTTGAAGATCTGATCCGGGGTCACGCGGTATTCGATCAGCGCACGGTCGCGGTGGCCACCCAGCGAATACAGGCCAGTAAGAATGCTCGAGATGTGGTGTTCAAGTTCTTCGTGGTCAACGATCTTGCCCGAGACCGTGCGATAGCGGCCCTCGAAACGGTCGGCGACGACGATGATGCCGTCACCGCCGGCGCCCTGCGCCGGTTTGATCACGAAGTCGCTGCGCCCGCCGATGATCTCGCCGAGCTTGTCGATTTCCTTCTCGGTGGAAATCACGCCATACAATTCCGGCACGTGAATGCCGGCCTCGATCGCGCGTTCCTTTGTGATGATCTTGTCATCGACGATCGGGTACAGGCTGCGCTTGTTGTACTTGAGCACGTAGTCGGCGTTACGCCGATTGATGCCCATGATCCCCCGCGCTTCCAGCGCCTTCCAGGTCTTCCAGAAACCGAACATCAGGCGTCAGCCTTCTTCAGGAAAGCCTTGAAACGCACCAGTTCGGTCAGGCGGTAGCCGCGATAACGACCCATCGCCAGCATGAAGCCGACCAGAATCAGCAGGATCGCCGGGAAGGTGAACACGAAGTACACCAGCTCAGGCACGGTCATGATCAGGTGCGCCAGGGACGCCGCGAACAGCGTGCCAATGGCGACTTTCATCGCATGGCTGGCGCCGCGTTCTTCCCAGGTGATCGACAGACGTTCGATGGTCATGGTCAGAATCACCATCGGGAACAGCGCCACGGACAAGCCGCGCTCCAGGCCGAGCTTATGGCTGAACAGACTGATCGCCGCGATCAACACCACGACAAAGGTCAGCACCACCGACAGTCGCGGCAGCATTTGCAGCTTCAGGTGTTCCAGATAGGAACGTAATGACAGCCCCAGCGCCGTGATCACGGTAAACAGCAATATACCGAAGCCCAGTTGCGTCTCGCGGAAGGCGAGGGCGATCAGTACCGGGGTGAACGTACCGAGGGTCTGCAGGCCGATCAGGTTGCGCAGGATCAGAATCACCAGCACGCCGATCGGGATCATCACCATGATCATGAAGGTCTGCTGGGTCTGCAGCGGCAAGCCGTACAACGAGTATTCGAGGAAGTTGGCGTCGGTATTCTCGTCGGTCAGCTTGGCCAGACGAATCGCGTTCATCTCGCTGTTGTTCAGGCTGAAGGTCACGTTGGCTTTCTTGCCGCCGTCGACGGTGATCAGGTTTTCATCGCCGGTCCACCACAGCAGGCGGTCGGTCGGCAGGCCTTGCTCGCCGGTTTCCGGGTTGAAATACAGCCAATCGTTGCCGTTGAAGCTGCGCAGCCACAGTTCGGGCATTTGCGGTTGATCGGCGACGAGGCGGATGGTGTGGACTTTTTCCACCGGTACGTGGGCGATGGACAGCAGCAATTCGACGATTTTGGCTTTGTGCGCAGTCGACGGATCGCCGGCCAGCAGCAATTTCACATTGTCGTCGTTGAGGTTGTTGACGCGTTTGATCGCTTCGCCGATGAAGGTCTCGACGTCGGCGGAGTGTTGGCGGATCGGTGCGAGCAGGGCCTCGGCAGCGATTTTTTCCGGGCCTTCGATGGCGATGCTGTCGCGGAAGGTCGGGCCTTTGACCTTGGATTTTTCCGCGGTGTAACGCTTGGTCAGCACCAAACGGTAATAAAGGGTCTGGTTGCCCTTGGCGCGACGTGCCGACCAGGTGACCTTGCGGTTGCCGTCGACACGGTTCACCGCGACGCCGTAGTTATTGGAAATGAAACTTTCATTGAGGCTGACGTAATCGCGGCTCAGCGGCGGTACGAACATCTGGATCTTTACCGGATCCTTGGTGCTGGCGACGAACTCGACTTTGGCGTCGATGTTCCACAAGTCGTCGGTCGCATCTTCGGTCACCGGGATGCCGAGTACGAAAATCTGATAGGCCGTAACCGAAACGCCCAGTAACACCAAAATGGTGATCAGGATTTTCAGGTGGAAGGTTAGAGAACGCATGGAAATTACTCGGCGGTATGAGCGGCGATGGTGCAGGCGGGTTTGCCGGCAGCGTATTTAAGACTGGGGTCGACCAGCGCGTCGAAGCGTTTCAACGCTTCGGAGCCGATCAAAAGCGGATATTGGAACGCACTTCGGTCGGTCAGGTTCACTTCGATGCTGCGCATCGCCGTGCCCATGCAGATATCCAGCTCGATTACCGGACGGGCGGTGTACTTCTTGCCTTCTTCCGGGTCGTAGTCGCCGGCGCGGCGTTTGATTTTGCTGACGCGGGCCAGTGGCCGTTCGATCGGGTGCGAATGCGCCGCGTCGATCGCCAGGTAGAAACGTACCCAGGACTCACCGTTGCGTTTAAAGCGTTTGATGTCGCGGGCGCTCAGCGAGGCGGTTTTCGCGCCGGTGTCGAGTTTGGCCGCGACTTCGAGATTGATGCCGTCAAGCGAAGCGTATTCGTTGAGGCCGTACACGGTTTTTTCCCCCGCGGCGGCGAGGCCGGGCAGGCAAAACAGGGCAAAGAATGTGGGAAAAGGCTTGAGTCTCATAAATCCTGGTGCGCAGCGTTCCGTGGTCGGTTCAGGTGCCTGGCAAGACTTGCGCAAGCGCCTGCGTGTGCCTGGCAGCTTTTTATGACAAGCCGTACAAATGGCCAGCAAATGCGGGCGGCATTCTAGCACGGTGGTTTTATGGCGCCAGCGCTGGGGGCGGTCTATACAAGATCCAAAGATCGCAGCCTTCGGCAGCTCCTACACTGATCCCTGTAGGAGCTGCCGAAGGCTGCGATCTTTTAAGGTTATTAGACGATTGTCGACAATACCCATTTATCCTTTGACTGATTCGGCTGAATTAGCTAGTTTTTGCCGCATTGGATTTAAAGGTGTCGACAATCATGCTGGATCAACTTGATCCCCCGGTCATCAACGGTGACGATTCCGAGACGCTCTCGGAAAACGTCTTCCGGCGTATTCAGGCGGCCATCGTCAAAGGCGAGATCGCCCCGGGCAGCAAAATCTCCGAGCCGGAACTGGCGCGCACTTACGGCATCAGCCGTGGACCGTTACGTGAGGCGATTCACCGTCTCGAAGGCCAGCGCCTGTTGGTGCGCGTCCCGCACGTCGGCGCGCGCGTGGTCTCGCTCAATCATGCCGAGCTGATCGAACTCTACGAAATCCGCGAATCCCTCGAAGGCATGGCCTGCCGTCTGGCGGCCGAGCGCATGAGCGTCGAAGAAATCGACGAACTGCGCCGGGTGCTGGAAACCCACGAGCGCGACGCCGCGTTTCAGGCCGGCGTCGGCTACTACCAGCAGGAAGGCGATTTCGACTTTCACTACCGGATCATTCAGGGCAGCGGCAACCGCACGCTGACGCAGATGCTCTGCGGCGAGCTGTATCAACTGGTGCGCATGTACCGCATCCAGTTTTCCACCACGCCGAACCGCCCACGCCAGGCCTTTGCCGAACACCACCGGATTCTCGATGCCATCGCCGACCGTGACGGCGAGCTCGCGGAATTGTTGATGCGCCGCCACATCGGCGCCTCGAAACGCAACATCGCCCGTCATTACCAGGACGGCGCCCACAATAAGACAGCCACTGAACGAGGTGAGTCATGAGTTCCAAGCACAGCACTCCAGGCCAGCGTTTCCGCGATGCGGTCGCCAGCGAGCATCCATTGCAAGTGGTCGGCGCGATCAACGCCAACCACGCGCTGCTGGCCAAGCGCGCCGGTTTCAAGGCGATCTACCTGTCCGGTGGCGGGGTGGCCGCCGGCTCGCTCGGCGTGCCGGATCTGGGCATCACCGGTCTGGATGACGTGCTCACCGACGTGCGCCGCATCACCGACGTTTGCGATCTGCCGCTGTTGGTCGATGTCGACACCGGTTTCGGCTCATCGGCGTTCAACGTGGCGCGCACGGTGAAGTCGATGATCAAGTTCGGCGCGGCGGCGATTCATATCGAAGATCAGGTTGGCGCCAAGCGCTGTGGCCACCGTCCTAATAAAGAGATCGTCAGTCAGCAGGAAATGGTCGACCGCATCAAAGCCGCCGTCGATGCGCGCACCGATGACAGCTTTGTGATCATGGCGCGTACCGATGCGCTGGCGGTGGAAGGTCTGGAATCGGCACTCGATCGCGCCGCCGCGTGCATCGAGGCTGGCGCTGACATGATCTTCCCGGAAGCCATCACTGAACTGGAGATGTACAAGCTGTTCGCCAACCGTGTGAAAGCGCCGATCCTGGCCAACATCACCGAATTCGGCTCGACGCCGCTGTACACCACCGAGCAACTGGCCGGCGCCGATGTGTCGCTGGTGCTGTATCCGCTATCGGCGTTCCGCGCAATGAACAAGGCTGCGGAAAACGTCTACACGGCGATCCGCCGCGACGGCACGCAACAGAATGTCATCGACACCATGCAGACTCGCATGGAGCTTTACGATCGTATTGATTACCACACGTTCGAGCAGAAGCTCGATGCGTTGTTTGCCGCGAAAAAATGAAGATCAAAAGATCGCAGCCTGCGGCAGCTCCTACATAGATCCCTGTAGGAGCTGACGAGTGCAACGAGGCTGCGATCTTTTCGCCACACTCCCTAACAAATTCAAGATTGGAGATAGAAATGGCCGAAGCAAAAGTACTCAGTGGCGCCGGGCTCCGTGGCCAGGTTGCCGGGCAAACCGCACTGTCCACCGTGGGCCAGGCCGGTGCCGGGCTGACCTATCGCGGCTACGACGTGCGCGAACTGGCCGCCGATGCGCAATTTGAAGAAGTCGCCTACCTGCTGCTCTACGGCGAGCTGCCAACCCAGGCGCAACTCGACGAATACCAAGGCAAGCTGAGCAAGCTGCGCGACCTGCCGCAAGCGCTGAAAGAAGTGCTCGAACGCATCCCCGCCGACGCCCACCCGATGGACGTGATGCGCACCGGCTGCTCGTTCCTTGGCAACCTCGAACCGGAGAAAGATTTCTCCGAGCAGCGCGACAAGACCGACCGTTTGCTCGCCGCATTCCCGGCGATCATGTGCTACTGGTATCGCTTCAGCCACGACGGCAAGCGCATCAACTGCGTGAGCAGCGAGCCAACCATCGGCGGCCACTTCCTGCACCTGCTGCACGACAAGAAGCCAAGCGAACTGCACGTCAAAGTGATGAACGTGTCGCTGATCCTTTACGCCGAGCACGAATTCAACGCCTCGACCTTCACCGCCCGCGTTTGCGCCTCGACGCTGTCCGATCTGTATTCCTGCGTCACTGCAGCCATCGGTTCGCTGCGCGGTCCGTTGCATGGCGGCGCCAACGAAGCGGCGATGGAAATGATCGAGCGCTTCTCGTCGCCGGAAGACGCGATCAAAGGCACCCTCGGCATGCTCGAGCGCAAAGACAAGATCATGGGCTTCGGCCATGCGATCTATAAGGACAGCGACCCGCGCAACGAAGTGATTAAAGGCTGGGCGAAACAGCTGGCTGATGAAGTCGGCGACAAGGTGTTGTTCCCGGTTTCCGAAGCGATCGACAAGACCATGTGGGAACAGAAAAAACTCTTCCCGAACGCCGATTTCTACCATGCCTCGGCGTACCACTTCATGGGTATTCCGACCAAGCTGTTCACGCCGATCTTCGTCTGCTCGCGCCTGACCGGCTGGGCCGCGCACGTCTTCGAACAGCGCGCCAACAACCGCATCATCCGCCCAAGCGCCGAATACATCGGCGTCGAACAGCGCAAGTTCGTGCCAATCGAACGTCGCTGAAATGGTGAGTGCCAACTCCTGAGCGCAAACCCTGTAGGAGCTGCCGAAGGCTGCGATCTGTTGATCTTGATCTTGAAAACAAAGATCAAAAGATCGCAGCCTTCGGCAGCTCCTACAGGGGGGATCGGCGAGAAGGCATCACCCTTTGCAACCACCGTGACCCGAGTCCTGACCCGATGAACACAGCATTCCGCAAAACCCTGCCCGGCAGCCCTCTGGATTATTTCGACGCCCGCGCGGCGGTCGAAGCGATTCAGCCCGGCAGTTACGACACCCTGCCGTACACCTCCCGCGTGCTGGCGGAAAACCTGGTGCGTCGCTGCGACCCGGCCACGCTCACCGATTCCCTCAAGCAACTGATCGAACGCAAACGCGACCTCGATTTCCCGTGGTTTCCGGCGCGTGTGGTCTGCCACGACATTCTCGGCCAGACCGCGCTGGTCGACCTCGCTGGCCTGCGCGACGCGATCGCGTTGCAGGGTGGCGACCCGGCGCAAGTCAACCCGGTAGTGCCGACGCAACTGATCGTTGACCATTCGCTGGCTGTCGAAGCCGGTGGTTTCGACGCTCAGGCGTTCGAGAAAAATCGCGCCATCGAAGACCGGCGCAACGAAGACCGCTTCCACTTCATCAACTGGACGAAAAAGGCCTTCAAGAACGTCGATGTGATCCCGCCGGGCAACGGCATCATGCACCAGATCAACCTGGAGAAAATGTCTCCGGTGATCCAGGTGCGTGAAGGCGTGGCGTTCCCCGACACTTGCGTTGGCACCGACAGCCACACGCCGCACGTTGATGCCTTGGGCGTGATCGCCATCGGTGTCGGCGGCCTCGAAGCCGAGAGCGTGATGCTCGGTCGCGCATCGTGGATGCGCCTGCCGGAAAGCGTCGGTGTTGAACTGACCGGCAAGCTGCAACCGGGCATCACCGCCACCGACATGGTGCTGGCGCTGACCGAATACCTGCGCAAACAGAAAGTCGTCGGCGCCTGGCTGGAGTTCTTCGGCGAAGGCGCCGCTGCGCTGACCCTCGGCGACCGCGCAACCATCTCCAACATGGCCCCGGAATACGGCGCCACGGCAGCGATGTTCTACATCGATCAGCAGACCATCGATTACCTGAAACTCACCGGTCGTGAAGACCAGCAAGTGCAGTTGGTCGAGCAATACGCCAAGCTGACCGGCCTGTGGGCAGACAGCCTGAAAGGCGCGCAATACGAGCGCGGTCTGACTTTCGATCTGTCTTCGGTGGTGCGCAACATGGCCGGCCCGAGCAACCCGCACGCCCGCGTCGCGACCTCGGATCTGGCGGCCAAAGGCATCTCCGGTCAGTGGGAAGAAGTCCCCGGGCAAATGCCTGACGGCGCGGTGATCATCGCCGCCATCACCAGTTGCACCAACACTAGCAACCCGCGCAACGTCATCGCCGCTGGCCTGATCGCGCGCAACGCCAACAAGCTCGGCCTGACCCGCAAACCGTGGGTGAAATCTTCGCTGGCGCCGGGTTCGAAAACCGTCGCGCTGTACCTCGACGAAGCGGGGCTCACCACTGAACTGGAGCAGCTCGGTTTCGGCGTCGTCGCCTTCGCCTGCACCACGTGCAATGGCATGTCCGGCGCGCTCGATCCGGTGATCCAGCAGGAGATTATCGACCGCGATCTGTATGCGACTGCGGTGCTCTCGGGCAACCGCAACTTCGACGGCCGCATCCATCCGTACGCCAAGCAAGCGTTCCTCGCGTCGCCGCCGCTGGTGGTGGCGTACGCCATCGCCGGCACCATCCGTTTCGACATCGAAAAAGATGTGTTGGGCGTGGTCGACGGCAAGGAAATCCGCCTGAAAGACATCTGGCCAAGCGACGAAGAAATCGACGCCGTGGTGAAGTCTTCGGTCAAGCCTGAGCAGTTCCGTCAGGTCTACATTCCGATGTTCGCCGTCCACGAAGACACCGGCCCGAAAGTCACGCCGCTGTACGACTGGCGCGAGATGAGTACCTACATTCGCCGTCCGCCGTACTGGGAAGGCGCGCTGGCCGGCGCACGTCCGCTGAAGGGCATGCGCCCGCTGGCGGTGCTGCCGGACAACATCACCACCGATCACCTGTCGCCATCGAACGCGATCATGCTCGACAGCGCCGCTGGCGAATACCTGGCGAAAATGGGCCTGCCGGAAGAGGACTTCAACTCCTACGCAACGCACCGTGGCGACCACCTGACCGCGCAGCGCGCGACCTTCGCCAACCCGAAACTGTTCAACGAAATGGTCGTGGAAAACGGCAAGGTCAAACAGGGTTCGCTGGCGCGGGTCGAGCCGGAAGGCAAGGTCATGCGCATGTGGGAAGCCATCGAAACTTACATGGAGCGCAAACAGCCACTGATCATCATCGCCGGCGCCGATTACGGTCAGGGTTCATCCCGCGACTGGGCGGCGAAAGGTGTGCGTCTGGCCGGTGTCGAGGCGATTGCCGCTGAAGGTTTCGAACGCATTCACCGCACTAACCTGGTGGGCATGGGCGTGCTGCCGCTGGAGTTCAAAGCAGGCACCGACCGTCACACCCTGGCCATCGACGGCAGCGAAACCTACGACGTGATCGGCGAGCGCAAGCCGCGCGCGGATCTGACGCTGGTGATCCATCGCAAGAACGGCGAGCGTGTTGATGTGCCGGTGACTTGCCGTCTGGATACCGCTGAAGAAGTGTCGATCTACGAGGCCGGCGGCGTGTTGCAACGTTTCGCTCAGGACTTCCTTGAAGAGTCGGCGGTTGCCGTTTAAATCTACTGATGCAGGCGTGAGATCTCGGTCTCACGCCTGTGGATAAGGAGCACCATGGCTCACGCAGCTACTTTCGCACCGCAGATCAAAATCCCCGCCACCTACATGCGCGGCGGCACCAGCAAAGGCGTGTTTTTCAGCCTCAAGGATTTGCCCGAAGCAGCGCAGATTCCCGGGCCGGTTCGCGACGCTTTATTGCTGCGCGTGATCGGCAGCCCCGACCCGTACGACAAGCAAATCGACGGCATGGGCGGCGCCACTTCAAGCACCAGCAAAACCGTGATCCTGTCGAAAAGCCTCAAGGCTGATCACGACGTCGATTACCTGTTCGGCCAGGTCTCCATCGACAAGCCATTCGTCGACTGGAGCGGCAACTGCGGTAACCTCTCGGCAGCGGTCGGTTCGTTCGCCATCAGCAATGGCTTGGTCGACGCCAGCCGCATTCCGCACAACGGTGTTGCGGTGGTGCGCGTGTGGCAGGCCAACATCGGCAAAACCATTATTGCCCACGTGCCGATCACCAACGGCGAAGTGCAGGAAACCGGTGATTTCGAACTCGACGGCGTGACCTTTCCGGCCGCTGAAGTGCAAGTCGAATTCATGGATCCGGCGGCGGAAGAAGAGGGCGGTGGTGGCTCGATGTTCCCCACCGGCAACCTGATCGATGAGCTGGAAGTGCCGGGTGTCGGCACGTTTAAAGCGACGATGATCAACGCCGGCATCCCGACGATTTTCGTCAACGCCGAAGACATCGGTTACACCGGCACCGAGCTACAAGGCGCGATCAATAGCGATCCGAAAGCGCTGCAAATGTTCGAGACGATTCGTGCGTATGGCGCGCTGCGCATGGGCCTGATTGCCAATCTGGATGAAGCGGCGAAACGGCAGCACACGCCGAAAGTCGCGTTTGTTGCCAAGCCTGCAGATTATGTGGCGTCGAGTGGTAAAGCGATTGGCGCCGGAGATGTCGATTTGCTGGTGCGCGCGTTGTCGATGGGCAAGTTGCACCACGCGATGATGGGCACGGCGGCAGTGGCGATTGGTACGGCGGCGGCTATTTCCGGCACCTTGGTGAACCTTGCGGCGGGTGGCGTTGAACGCAATGCCGTGCGCTTCGGGCATCCGTCCGGGACGTTGCGGGTTGGTGCTGAAGCCAGTCTGGAAAACGGCGAGTGGATCGTCAAAAAAGCCATCATGAGCCGCAGTGCGCGGGTGCTGATGGAAGGCTACGTCCGCGTCCCGGGCGATTCCTTCTGACCCAACACCGGACGCCACCCTGGATTGCTTCGCCCTGTAGGAGCTGCCGAAGGCTGCGATCTTTTGATCTTGTTTTTGAAGGTCAAGATCAAAAGATCGCAGCCTTCGGCAGCTCCTACAGGGATCGCATTTCAACAATAAGAAATTGTTAGCCCTGAACCGAGGTCCCATCAACGAACCACTTAATGAGTGAATCGAACATGAGCGCCAACGTCGACCTGAACAACCGCCCCGACTACGACCGTGTCCTGCAGGACATCGCCGACTACGTCCTCACCTTCAAAGCCGAATCCACCGAAGCCCTCGACACCGCCCGCAACTGCCTGATGGACACGTTAGGCTGCGGCCTGCTCGCACTGCGTTTCCCTGAATGCACCAAACACCTCGGCCCGATCGTCGAAGGCACCGTTGTGCCGTTTGGCGCGCGCGTCCCCGGCACTTCCTATCGTCTCGACCCGGTCAAAGCCGCGTGGGACATCGGTTGCATCGTTCGCTGGCTCGACTACAACGACACCTGGCTCGCCGCCGAGTGGGGCCATCCATCCGACAACCTCGGCGCGATTCTCGCGGTGGCCGATCATCTCTCGCAAAAACGCGTGGCCAATGCTGAAGCGCCGCTGACGATCCGCGATGTGCTCGAAGCGATGATCATGGCCCACGAGATTCAAGGCGTGATCGCCCTGGAAAACTCCTTCAACCGCGTAGGACTTGATCACGTCATTCTGGTGAAAGTCGCCTCCACCGCCGTCACCGCCAAACTGATGGGCGCCAATCGCGAACAACTGTTGTCGGCGTTGTCCCACGCTTTCGCCGACGGCCAAGCGCTGCGCACTTATCGTCATGCGCCAAACGCCGGCTCGCGAAAATCCTGGGCGGCGGGGGATGCGTCGAGTCGTGGCGTGCGCCTGGCCGACATCGCCATGCGCGGCGAGATGGGCATTCCCGGCGTGCTGACGGCAAAACAGTGGGGCTTTTATGACGTGCTGTTCAGCCACAGCAACAACGATCTGGCGCTGAAACCGGAAGAAAAACGCGCTTTCAGTTTCTCGCGCGCGTTCGGCAGTTACGTGATGGAAAACGTCCTGTTCAAGATCAGCTTCCCCGCCGAATTCCATGCGCAAACGGCCTGCGAAGCGGCGGTGACCTTGCACCCGCAAGTGCGCAATCGTCTGCACGAAATTGACCGCATCGTCATCACCACTCACGAATCGGCGATCCGCATCATTTCCAAAGTCGGGCCGCTGGCCAACGCCGCTGACCGTGACCACTGCATCCAGTACATGACCGCCGTGCCGCTGGCCTTCGGCAATCTGGTCGCCGAGCAATACGAAGACGATTTCCACAACGCGCACTCGATCATCGATGTGCTGCGCGAGAAAATGGTCATCATCGAAGACCCGCGTTTCACCCGCGAATACTTGGAGCCTGACAAACGCTCGATTGCCAACGCCGTGCAGGTATTTTTCAAGGATGGCAGCAGCAGCGAAAACGTCGTGGTGGAATACCCGATCGGGCATCGTCGCCGCCGTGCTGAGGGTATTCCTTTGTTGGAGGACAAATTCAAAGCCAATCTGGCCACGCGTTTTACCGGTCAGCGCAGCGGCGAGATCTTCGCACTGTGCAAGGATCAAACCCGACTCGAGTCCACCCCGGTAAACCGCTTCGTCGACCTGTTCGTGATCTGAAGGTACAAACCCGCTCCCTGTAGGAGCTGCCGCAGGCTGCGATCTTTTGACGTTGATGTTTAAAAACAAGATCAAAAGATCGCAGCCTGCGGCAGCTCCTACACGGACGATTTTCGCCATTTTTCGATGGGCAATTTGGTGATGGCAAAACCGCTCAACAAAATCGCCGAATAGATCATCAGCTCCCGGGACAGGGTTTGCCCCTCGTACCAGGCGCCGATGATCACGGCGAACACCGGGAAAATGATAAACACGAACGACAGGATGATCGGGCTCAGGCGTTTCAGCAGCAGAAAATAAACGATAAACCCGCCCACCGAGGCCACCAGCCCGAGGTAGAACAGCGCGCCCCACGAGCGTGCTGTGATGTTTTCGAATACCGGTGTTTCGACGTTCAATCCGACAATAAATAACATCGCCCCGGCAATGCCGATCGGCAGCGTGTTGTAGGTGATCACGCTGATCGCGCTGCCGTGTTTTTTCGTCACCACGTAGCACAGCGCATGCATCACGGCGGCGCAGAGAATCGCCAGCACCCCCAGCCATTCCGCCTGATCCAGATGCAGACCTTGGCTGCGAATAATCATGAAAAGACTGCCAAAACCGATGGCAATGCCGAGCATCTGCGACGGGTAGATTTTCTCGCGCAGAAACAGCGCGGAAAACAGCAGGATAAATACCGGCATGCAGCTGAACAGCAACGCTGTCAGGCCCGATGAGACATGCATTTCGCCGTAGTTGAGCAAATAGTAGGGCAGGCTGAAATACGACAGCGTGACGAACACAAAAAACCAGCGGCTCTGCCGAGGGAACAGCAACGGTTCTTTGCGCAGCAACGCGAAACTCAAAAACAGCGGAAACGCGATGAGAAAACGCAACCCGGCGGCAGTCAGTGGCGGCACACTTTCTACAGCAATCTTGATCCCCAGCCACGTCGTGCCCCAACTCAGGCAGACGATCAGAAACAACGTGCTGGTAATTAACCCGGCAAGCCAGGGTTTGCTGATGCTTATCGGTGTGCTGACGGCGGTCGACATGCGGTGTGCTCCGAGCGGCTGAATTGACCTGGTCACAGAAAAGGTCTATCCCTGATTGAACCTGTTTTCAGCACGCTATTCGGGGCGCGAATGACTGTCAAAGTAAGTATTGCCATGGTGTCAATCCTCCGTGATGGCCTCACTCATGGCGTCGGCGTGAAGTACCAGCGCCTCGCCGATGCAGTGGAAAAGGCTATCGCTGAAGGCGTGATTGACGCTGGCTGCAAATTACCGCCGCACCGATTGTTGGCTGATAGCCTCGGCGTCACCATCGGTACGATCAGCCGCGCCTACGGTGAGCTGGAGCGAGTGGGATTGGTCGTCGCCCGTGTAGGCGATGGCACTTACGTGCGTCAGAGAGGGATGGAACGGCCGCAGGACAAAGGCTTTCGCAATGTCAGCGATGAGCCGCCCGCCTGTTTCGACATGAGCCGCAATCAGCCGATTCCAGGGCAGGAAGCGGCGTTTATGAGTCAGAGCCTTCAAGCGTTAGCGAATGATCCGCGAGTGCTGCAGCAATTGACCGGGTACACCGCTGAAGCAGGAATGGCGCGGCATCGGCAGGCGGGAGCGGTGTGGTTGCAGCACGGCGCGTTTGTGCCGCACGCCGATCAGGTGTTGTGCGTCAACGGCGGCCAACATGGTTTGTTGTGTGCGTTGATGGGTTTGCTCAAGGCCGGCGACACGGTAGTGACCGAGCATTTGTCCTACCCAGGATTGCTCAGTGTCGCTCGCCAGCTCGGGATAAAGCTGATCGGCGCGGCGATGGATGACGAAGGGCTTTTACCGTCAGTGCTGGAGGAAATCTGCCGTCAGCATCGCGTTTCGGCGCTGTATTGCACGCCGACGATCCAGAATCCTACGGCGGCGGTGATGTCCGTCCCACGGCGCGAGGCGATTACCGAGGTCTGCCGTCAGCACAATCTGCTGATCCTCGAAGACGAAGCCCACGCCGTGCTGGATCGCCAACGTCCTTTACCGCTGAGTTATTTCGCGCCGGAGCGTTCGGTGTTGATCGGCAGTTTGAGCAAGGCTGTTTCGGCGGGATTGCGCGTGGGTTATCTGCATGCGCCGCAAGCGTTGATCGGCCGTTTGAGTTCAGCCATTCGCGGTACATGCTGGATGGCCAATCCGCTGGCGATGGAGGTGGCGAGTCTGTGGATCGAAAACGGCTTGGCCGAGCGCTTGCTGGATGAGCAGATTGACGAGATTGGCCGGCGTAAGGCGTTGGTGGTCGGGGCGCTGGAGGGCTTGGATTACAAGACGCACAGCCACAGTCCGCATTTTTGGGTCGAGGTGCCGGAAGGCTGGCGGGCGTCGCAGATTGCGGCGGAGTTGAAGGAGAATAATTATCTGGTGGCGACCGCAGAGGCGTTTGCGGTCGGGCATGCGGCGGTGCCGCAGTGTATTCGGGTGAGTGTGTGTAATTCGGTGGGGGATGATCGGTTGTTGCTCAGTGGGTTTGAGGCTCTTGCCCAATCTCTCACACAATACATCCCACTGTAGGGGCTGCCGCAGGCTGCGATCTTTTGACGTTGATGTTTAAAAACAAGATCAAAAGATCGCAGCCTGCGGCAGCTCCTACAGGTGATGTGTGGGGTTACTTGAAGCGTCGTTCGACGCCTTTCTCCACGAGGATCTTCGCCGAAATCTCTTCCACCGAAAAATGCGTCGAATTGATGTGCGGAATGTTCTCGCGGCGGAACAGGTTCTCCACTTCGCGCACTTCAAATTCGCACTGCGCATAACTCGAGTAGCGGCTGTTGGGTTTGCGCTCGTTGCGGATCGCGGTGAGGCGATCCGGGTCGATGGTCAGGCCAAACAGCTTGTGCTGGTGCGCACGCAGGGCGGCGGGCAGGGTCAAGCGCTCCATGTCGTCTTCGGTCAGCGGGTAATTGGCCGCGCGGATGCCGAACTGCATGGCCATGTACAGACACGTCGGTGTTTTACCGCAGCGCGACACGCCCACTAGTATCAGGTCGGCTTTGTCGTAATAGTGCGTGCGCGCACCGTCGTCGTTGTCGAGGGCGAAGTTCACCGCCTCGATACGCTCCATGTAATTGGAGTTGTGGCCAATCGAATGCGACTTGCCGACGGTGTAGGAAGAATGCTCGGTCAGTTCCTGCTCAAGCGGGGCGAGGAAGGTCGAGAAAATATCGATCATGAAACCATTGGACGTCGCGAGAATCTCACGAATGTCCTGATTGACGATGGTGTCAAAGATGATCGGGCGAAAGCCGTCGGTGTCAGCGGCTTTGTTGATTTGTTGTACCATGGCCCGCGCTTTTTCAACGCTGTCGATGTACGGTCGCGTGAATTTGCTGAAGGTAATGTTTTCGAACTGCGCCAGAAGGCTTTGACCCAGGGTTTCGGCGGTGATGCCGGTGCCATCGGAGATAAAGAAAGCAGATCGTTTCATTTGCACCTTGGGCCTTAAGCTAATGAGCATTTCTGGATATGATAGGCGCGATTTGTTGGCCGCCAGTGGCCAGCATTCTCACTTATTTTCCAGGTCCAGGCCATACAACCGGCCAACGCTCCCCCGAGCAGCCGGTTTCTGAGCTTTTCCAACACAGTTAGTGGAGAGATCACCTTGGTAGAGTACGTAGTTTCCCTCGCTAAGCTCGGCAAACACGATGTTGAGCATGTGGGGGGCAAGAACGCATCCCTGGGCGAGATGATCAGTAACCTGGCAGGCGCCGGTGTTTCGGTCCCCGGCGGCTTCGCCACGACGGCTCAGGCCTATCGTGATTTCCTCGAACTGAGCGGCCTCAACGACCAGATCCACGCGGCCCTCGACGCGCTCGACGTCGACGACGTCAACGCCCTGGCCAAAACCGGCGCACAGATCCGTCAATGGATCATGGAAGCCGAATTCCCTGAAAAACTGAATGCCGAAATCCGCACCGCGTTCGCCGCGCTGTCGGCCGGTAACCCTGATGTGGCCGTGGCCGTGCGTTCTTCCGCCACCGCCGAAGACTTGCCGGACGCTTCGTTCGCCGGTCAGCAGGAAACCTTCCTGAACATCCGCGGTGTGGAAAACGTTATCCGCGCCGCCAAAGAGGTGTTCGCGTCGCTGTTCAACGACCGTGCGATTTCCTACCGCGTGCACCAGGGCTTCGACCACAAACTGGTCGCCCTGTCGGCTGGCGTGCAGCGCATGGTGCGTTCGGAAACCGGTACTGCCGGCGTGATGTTCACCCTCGACACCGAATCCGGTTTCCGTGACGTCGTGTTCATCACCGGCGCCTACGGCCTCGGTGAAACCGTCGTACAAGGCGCGGTGAACCCGGACGAATTCTACGTACACAAGGGCACGCTGGAGGCCGGTCGTCCGGCGATCCTGCGCCGCAACCTGGGCAGCAAAGCGATCAAGATGATCTACGGCGACGAGGCCAAGGCCGGTCGTTCGGTCAAGACCATCGACGTCGACAAGGCTGACCGCGCGCGTTTCTGCCTGTCCGACGCTGAAGTCAGCGAACTGGCCAAGCAAGCGATGATCATCGAAAAGCACTACCAGTGCCCGATGGACATCGAGTGGGCCAAGGACGGTGACGACGGCAAGCTGTACATCGTGCAGGCCCGTCCGGAAACCGTGAAAAGCCGCACCCAGGCCAACGTCATGGAACGTTACCTGTTGAAAGAAACCGGCACCGTGCTGGTGGAAGGTCGCGCCATCGGCCAGCGCATCGGCGCCGGTAAAGTGCGCATCATCAAAGACGTTTCCGAAATGGACAAAGTCCAGCCGGGCGACGTGCTGGTTTCCGACATGACCGACCCGGACTGGGAACCGGTGATGAAGCGCGCCAGCGCCATCGTCACCAACCGTGGCGGCCGTACTTGCCACGCGGCGATCATCGCCCGTGAACTGGGCATTCCGGCAGTGGTTGGTTGCGGCAACGCCACCCAACTGCTGAAGGATGGCCAGGGCGTGACCGTTTCGTGCGCCGAAGGCGACACCGGTTACATCTTCGAAGGCGAACTGGGCTTCGACATCAAGAAAAACTCCGTGGATGCCATGCCGGAGCTGCCGTTCAAAATCATGATGAACGTCGGCAACCCGGATCGCGCCTTCGACTTCGCGCAACTGCCGAACGCCGGTGTGGGCCTGGCCCGTCTGGAGTTCATCATCAACCGCATGATCGGCGTGCACCCGAAAGCGCTGTTGAACTACGACGGTCTGCCGCAGGAAATCAAAGACAGCGTCGACAAGCGCATCGCCGGTTACGACGATCCGGTTGGCTTCTACGTCGACAAACTGGTCGAAGGCATCAGCACCCTCGCTGCAGCGTTCACGCCGAAAAAAGTCATCGTGCGCCTGTCGGACTTCAAGTCCAACGAATACGCCAACCTGATCGGCGGCAAGCTCTACGAGCCGGAAGAAGAAAACCCGATGCTGGGCTTCCGTGGCGCGTCGCGTTACATCAGCGAATCGTTCCGCGATTGCTTCGAACTCGAATGCCGTGCGCTGAAACGTGTGCGCAACGAGATGGGCCTGACCAACGTCGAAATCATGGTGCCGTTCGTCCGTACCCTCGGTGAAGCGAGCCAGGTCGTCGATCTGCTGGCTGAAAACGGCTTGAAGCGCGGTGAAAATGGTCTGCGCATCATCATGATGTGCGAACTGCCATCCAACGCGATCCTCGCTGAAGAATTCCTCGAATTCTTCGACGGCTTCTCGATCGGCTCCAACGACCTCACTCAGCTGACGCTGGGTCTGGATCGCGACTCGGGCATCATCGCGCACCTGTTCGACGAGCGTAATCCGGCGGTCAAGAAGCTGCTGGCCAATGCGATTGCCGCGTGCAACAAGGCCGGCAAGTACATCGGTATCTGCGGTCAGGGCCCGTCCGACCACCCGGATCTGGCCAAATGGCTGATGGAGCAGGGCATCGAAAGCGTGTCGCTGAACCCGGACTCCGTGCTGGAAACCTGGTTCTTCCTGGCCGAAGGCCAGGCGCAGGCTTAATCAATACGTGAACGGCCCGCTCCCCTTGTAGGAGCCGAGCTTGCTCGCGAAGACGGACTGACATTCAACAACGATGTCGACGGATACACCGCTTTCGCGAGCAGGCTCACTCCTACTAAGGGCACGGCTTTGAGATTGAAGTAGGGCGGGCTCCTGTAGATGCCGCCCTTTTTTGTGCAAGAGCATTATGCAAAGCAGCAGCAACCTATTTCCTGTCGCCCTGATCAGCGCCGAGCGGCGCGGCGATCTGAGCGAAGATGTTTATCGTTTGAAACCCGGCAACAGCCCGGACTGGTCCGTGGAGATCGCCGTTACCCGTTTGGGCATGGCCGACGACACGGCGCCCCGTGGCGTGCCGGTGATTCTGTTGCACGGCAGCTTTTCCAATCGGCGCTTCTGGTTTTCACCGAAGGGCCTGGGACTCGGCGCGTATCTGACGCGGCTGGGTTTTGATGTGTGGATTCCAGAGATGCGCGGTCACGGCCTGTCGCAGCGCAATGAGGAATACCGGCGCAATCGCGTTTCCGACTATGCCAAATACGATCTGCCGGCGATTGCCGCGTTCGTGCGTGAGCAGAGCGGTCAGGTTCCGCACTGGATCGGCCATTCACTCGGCGGCATCACCTTGGCCGCTGCGCTCGGGGGTGAATACCTTGGCGAGCCAGCAGTTGCTTCGGCAGCGTTTTTCGGCACGCAGGTCAGTCGCACGTATTGGCCGTTGAAAATTCCGCCGGTGGAATGGAGCGGGCGCTTTATTCTCAAGCGTTTCGCGCAGTTGTCCGGCTCACGCCTCAAGCGCGGCCCGGAAGACGAGCCGATCGGTCTGGCCATTGAAAGCATGCGCTGGTACGGCTTGTTCGGCCGCTTTGGCGACAAGGACAAGGATTGGTGGGCAGGATTGGCCGAGGTTCAGGTGCCGGTGCTCGCCGTGACAGCCGCTGGTGACCATCAGGATCCGGCGTGGGCGTGTCGCAAGCTGTTCGAGCAGCTCGGCTCCGAGCACAAGCAATTCATCAATCTCGGTCGCGAGCAGGGTTTCAACGACAATTTCGGTCATGTCGAAATGTTGGTGAGCAAAGCTGCGCAAGCTGAAGTGTGGCCGCTGGTGGCGCGTTGGTTGAAGGATCAGCAGACGCCGTTGCTCGGCGAGAAGGCGGATCTGGCCGCTGCGGTCTGAATCAGAGGCTCTGAAAAGGGCATTTCGTTCGGATCGGCTTGCGGCTAAGATATGACGCATTGTGCGGTTCTGGTCATTTTTAGCGGCTGTTTAGCTATTACGTTTCAGCGTATGTTCAGGTTCAGTCAGCGACCATGGCATGGACTAAGGTAAACAGCGGCCGCCGAAACTCGTCTCTATAGCGTGCGTCATCCTTGATCGTCTTCCTTTTTACAGGAGTTTTTCGATGAACCATTACCTTACGCCTGACCTGTGCGACGCCTATCCGGAGCTGGTGCAGGTACTGGAACCGATGTTCAGCAATTTCGGTGGCCGTGATTCGTTCGGCGGCGAAATCGTGACCATCAAATGCTTCGAAGACAACTCGCTGGTCAAGGAACAAGCCGAACTCAAGGGCAACGGTAAAGTATTGGTCGTGGATGGCGGCGGTTCGCTGCGCCGTGCATTGCTCGGTGACATGATTGCCGAGAAAGCTGCGAAGAACGGTTGGGAAGGGCTGGTGATCTACGGTTGCATCCGTGACGTCGACGTCATTGCGCAGACCGATCTGGGCGTGCAGGCGCTGGCCAGCCACCCGATGAAAACCGAAAAACGTGGCCTCGGCGACCTCAACGTCCCGGTGACTTTCGCCGGTGTGACGTTCCACCCGGGCCACTACATTTATGCGGACAACAACGGCGTGATCATCTCGCCGAGCCCGCTGCAAATGCCTGAATAAGGCTTCGACAAAGGGATGCGGATGTTCGAGGAAGAAAACGCGCAATGGGGGCTGGTGCATGCCCTCGTGCTGGACGGTAAAGGCGGCGCGCGTTCGATAGCCCGGACTGAGCTCGACGATTTGCAGCTGCAGGCGCATGAAAGCCTGTGGCTGCATTGGGATCGCAGCCATCCGCAAACCCAGACCTGGTTGCGCAAATCCAGCGGTCTCAACGAATTCACCTGCGACCTGCTGCTGGAAGAAAACACCCGGCCGCGTTTGTTGCCACTGCCGGATTCCGAGCTGCTGCTGTTCTTGCGCGGGGTCAACCTCAATCCGGGTGCCGAGCCGGAAGACATGGTTTCGGTGCGGATTTTTGCCTCAGCTCAGCGCGTGATTTCCCTGCGTTTGCGTCCACTGCGCGCCACGGATGAGTTGCTGGCGCAATTAGCCGACGGCAAAGGCCCGAAAACCGCTTCTGAACTCATCCTTTATCTGGCGCAATTCCTCACCAACAAGGTGCAGGATCTGGTCACTTGCCTCTCGGAAATCGCCGATGAGGAAGAAGAAAAGATGGATGCCGACGAACGGTATACCCCCGAGCACGGAGCGATTTTGCACATCCGGCGCAGGGCTGCCGGACTGAAGCGTTTTCTTGCACCGCAGCGGGATATTTTCGGACAGCTCACGCGGATAAAACTGCCGTGGTTTGTCGAAGATGATGCCGACTACTGGAACGAATTGAACAACAGCCTGACGCGATATCTCGAAGAGCTCGAATTGACCCGGGAGCGCGTGGGGCTGGTGCTGGAGGCTGAAGACCGGCGTTTGAGCGAGCGCATGAATCGCACGATGTACCGCTTCGGCATCATCACCTGCATCTTTTTGCCGATGAGTTTTATCACCGGTTTGCTGGGTATCAATGTCGGCGGAATTCCGTTCTCCAGCAGCCCTTATGGCTTCCTGATTGCCTGTTTGACGGTGCTCGCCCTGGCCTTCGGTCAGTGGTGGTTGTTCCGCCGATTGCGCTGGGTGTGACCATGCAACATGTGACCCGACCAAATCTGCCCGCGTCTTTCACAGACATCACGAGAGGTGCGTATGCACGATCCGTTTGAACAGTCATTGCGCGACATGCTCAACGCCTCACCGTCCGGTCGTGACGACGATGCGTGCTTGGGCCGCGTACTCAAAACCGCCAACCGCCAGGTCGGTGCCGGTGATCTTTTCAGCCTGCTGGGCCGCTGGCTGCCCGCGCTGATGATCGCCCTGAATAATGGATCGGCACATGTCTCGCCGGTTTCCCGTCTTCGTAAACCTACCGCTCGCACTGCTGATAAGGCTGATTGAATATGGAACTTGATCTCTGGACTCAGAGCCTCGTCACTGCAATGACTGCGTTGTGGACCAAAGTCGCTAACTTCATTCCGAACCTGTTCGGCGCACTGGTGGTGCTGCTGTTGGGTTTCGTCGTGGCCAAACTGCTCGACACCTTGTTGTCCAAACTGCTGGCCAAACTCGGCCTCGATCGCCTGATGGGCGGCACCGGTCTGACCAAGTTGATGTCGCGTGCCGGCCTGCAAGTACCGATCTCGACCCTGATCGGAAAAATTGTTTACTGGTTCGTTCTGCTGATATTTTTGGTTTCTGCAGCAGAATCCCTTGGACTTGAGCGAGTTTCAGCTACGCTGGACATGCTGGCGCTGTATTTGCCAAAGGTCTTCGGTGCCGCGCTGGTGTTGCTGGTCGGTGTTTTGCTCGCACAATTGGCCAATGGCCTGGTGCGCGGGGCGGCAGAAGGCGTAGGCCTCGACTACGCTTCGGGGCTGGGGCGGATTGCGCAGGGGCTGGTGATCATTATCAGTATCTCGGTGGCGATCAGTCAGCTTGAGGTCAAGACCGACCTGCTGAACCATGTGATTGTCATTGTGTTGATTACCGTTGGTCTGGCGGTTGCGCTGGCCATGGGTTTGGGAAGCCGGGAAATTGCCGGTCAGATTCTTGCGGGAATCTATGTGCGTGAGTTGTATCAGGTTGGGCAACAAGTGCGTGTTGGCGAGGTCGAAGGGCAGATCGAAGAGATCGGCACGGTTAAAACCACATTGCTGACCGATGAGGGTGAGCTAGTCTCTCTTTCCAATCGGATCCTGCTGGAACAGCATGTGAGTAGCCGCTAATCCGGCAAACCCTGCTAATGTATGCCGCCGCTAAATGCCAGCTGATGCTGGCTGCGGCGGACATTGACCTGACTGTCGGCACGACTTGTTTTGAATAAAGCCCAAACGCTATCCACGCGCTACGACCCCCGCGAGCTCTCTGATGAGGAGTTGGTCGCGCGCTCGCACACCGAGCTTTTTCACGTGACGCGCGCTTATGAAGAACTGATGCGGCGTTACCAGCGAACATTATTTAACGTCTGTGCGAGATATCTTGGGAACGATCGCGACGCAGACGATGTCTGTCAGGAAGTGATGCTGAAGGTGCTGTATGGCCTGAAGAACTTCGAGGGGAAATCGAAGTTCAAGACATGGCTATATAGCATCACTTACAACGAATGCATCACGCAGTATCGGAAGGAACGGCGAAAGCGTCGCTTGATGGATGCTCTGAGTCTTGACCCCCTGGAAGAAGCGTCTGAAGAAAAGATGCCAAAACCCGAGGAGAAGGGCGGACTCGATCGCTGGCTGGTGTATGTGAACCCGATTGACCGTGAAATTCTGGTGCTACGATTTGTCGCAGAACTGGAATTTCAGGAGATCGCAGACATAATGCACATGGGTTTGAGTGCGACAAAAATGCGTTACAAACGTGCTCTAGATAAATTGCGTGAGAAATTTGCAGGCATTGCTGAAACTTAGTTCAGCTCAAATATCTCTTACTTGTAGGCAAGTTCTGATAGACTTTCCGCCGA